>JAAYHN010000021.1 GCA_012735395.1 Alcaligenaceae bacterium
ATTTTGTAAAGCAGCAATATAGTTTGTGGGGAGATTTGATTAAGGCAGCAGGAATTGAGCAAAAATAATATGAAAAAGCATACCGAACCAAACCCGGGCCCCTTAAGCGGCATCAGGGTGCTTGATTTAAGCACGGTGGTGATGGGGCCATTTGCGACTCAGATGCTGGCTGATCTGGGAGCGGACGTGATTAAGGTCGAACCGCCTTCCGGTGACACTATGCGCAAGGTTGGCCCAATGGTCAATGACGATATGGGGGCGCTTTACCTGCACCTTAACCGTAATAAACGCTCTGTGGTGCTTGACCTGAAAACAGAGCAGGGCAGGCAGGCATGTTTGGCGCTGGCCAAAACCGCTGACGTGTTTTTGTACAATGTGCGGCCACAGGCGATGACGCGACTTGGACTGTCTTATGAAGACGTATCCGCTGTCAATCCCGCCATTGTTTATGCCGGAGCATACGGTTTTGGCATGGATGGTCCTTATGCCGGTAAGCCTGCCTATGATGACCTGATCCAGGGTATGACGGGTATCCCGGTTTTATATGAAAAAAACTCGGGTGATGAACCCCGCTATACGCCTTTGACGCTGGCAGATAGAACCATCGGTTTACAAGCTGCGATTGCCTGCCTTGCCGGTGTCATACAAAGCAGGGCTTCGGGCAAAGGGCAGTCTATTGAAATTCCCATGTTCGAGGGGATGAGTCAGTTTGTGCTGGGGGATCACCTGGGCGGAAAAACTTTCGTGCCTGAAAAAGGGGATATGGGTTATGCCCGTTTGCTGGCAACGCATCGCAAACCTTATATAACCGCAGATGGTCATATCAGTGTTTTGATTTACAACGATAAACACTGGAAAAATTTTCTGCGCCTGATAGGCCGGGAAGATTTGGTAGAAGGTTCCATATTTTCCAGTCATACCGTACGTGCTGACAATATTGCCGAGGTCTACAGTTTTGTGGCGCAGATACTTGCGAAAAAAAACAGCGAATATTGGCTGGGCTGTTTTGCCCGGGCCGATATTCCGGCAGCCCCTTTATACAGTGTGGAAGACTTGATGGAAGACCCGCATATCAAAGCGGTTAACCAGGTCGTGGAAATGGATCATCCCACCGAGGGACGGATTCGTACGCCCGGCACGCTGGGCAAATACTCGGCAACTCCTTTAAAAATATATCGCCATGCGCCCAATCTTGGTGAGCATACCCAAGAGGTCTTACAAGAAACGGATCTGGATCAGTCAATGATTGATTCTTTGACAAATAATACGGGAGGAAACAAACCATGAATTTTGAGTTGAACAACGACCAGCAGATGCTGGTGGAAGCAGTACAAACCTTGTGTGACGATTTTGATGATGACTACTGGCATGCCAGGGATGCTGATGGCCAATACCCCGAAGCGTTTTACAAGACATTGGCTGAAGCAGGCTGGCTGGGCATTGCCATGCCTGAAGAATATGGGGGCGCGGGCCTGGGCATGACTGAAGCTGCTTTATTGATGAAAACCATTTCCCGCTCGGGGGCGGGGTTTTCCGGCGCATCGGCTGTGCATATGAATATTTTTGGCCTGAATCCGGTGGTGGTGTTTGGTTCAGATGATTTAAAGCGGCGTGCCTTGCCACCTCTTATCCAGGGTAAGCAAAAAGCCTGCTTTGCCGTTACCGAGCCGGATGCCGGGCTGGACACAACCAAGCTTAAAACCAGAGCCGTTAAACAGGGCAATAAATATATTGTTCATGGCCGTAAAATCTGGATTTCAACCGCGCAGGTCGCAGACAAAATGCTGCTGTTGGCTCGGACCGCACCGCTTGAAGAAGTTAGCAAGCCCACCCAGGGCCTGTCCCTGTTCTATACCGATCTGAACCGTGATTATGTTGAAGTGCGGGAAATTGAAAAAATGGGACGCAAGGCGGTAGATTCAAATATGCTGTTTTTTGACGGACTGGAAATTCCCGAAGAAGACCGGGTAGGTGAAGAAGGGCGGGGTTTTGAATATATATTGCATGGTCTGAATCCGGAACGGATTTTAATTGCATCCGAAGCGGTCGGGCTGGGGCAGGTTGCCCTGCAAAAGGCCACCCAGTATGCCAAAGAACGAGTGGTGTTTGGCCGGGCTATTGGTAGCAATCAGGGAATCCAGCATCCACTGGCGCAGGCCTGGATGCAGCTGGAAGCCGCCGACTTGATGGTTAGCAAGGCAGCCAGCCTGTATGACAGTAACAAGCCTTGTGGCGAATTTGCCAATACCGCTAAATACCTGGCGGCAGAAGCGGCTTTTAATGCCTGCCAGACGGCGATCCAAACCTTGGGGGGTATGGGGTATGCCAAAGAGTATCATGTAGAGCGTTATTTAAGGGAAAGCTTTATACCTCGTATTGCACCTGTCAGCCCGCAGCTGATTATGTGCTTTATTGCAGAAAAAGTATTAGGTTTGCCCAAGTCTTATTAAATAAATTAAGCTTAAATTGATCTGTCAATTGCTGGCCAATAAGTAAAACGTCCGGCTCTGGAAGTTTGCTTGGCCTCCTCAGGCAGATTTTTCAATAAAAGTGCTGATGACCCGCAATTTTTGTGCGAAATCTTCCAGATTGGCCTGAATCCGGTACAGGGGGCCGGCAATTGAAATGGCATAGTAGCTGCCTGAAAGCTTGACGGGCCAGGCCAGCGCACCGACATCGGGTATGGATTCACCGAAATTGCCAAACCAGCCCCTTTGCAAAGACTGTTCAATATCAGCCAGAAAAGCTTCTTTCCCTGCTATGGTTTTGGTGTTGAATGCATGAAAGGGAAGACTGTCCAGGATGGCATCCTTCTCATTGTCATCAAGGGTGGAAAACAGGGCCTTGCCCAATGAGTTGGCGTTGATTTCTTTTTGCTCGCCAGCTATGGCAACATAATGGATTGGATTGGCAGAGGGAAAAACCTCAAGATAAAGCACTTTCTGATTACCGTGCAACTTGCCAATAACCACCGTTTCATTGGTAATGTTGCGCAGTTCTTCCAGACTTGGGTAAATACGCTCAAGAATAGGGTCGGCAGCGGATATCTTTTGTGCCATAGCCAGCAGCCGCCCGGTGGGATAATAACCGGCGCGGCGATTGGTTTCATATAAATACCCCAAGCTGACCAGTGTCCTGATTAAGGCAAGGCAGCTGGACATTGGGGCATTTAAAAGCTTTGCCAGCTCGGACAGGGCCAGGGGCCGGCACTCTTTGGCATAAATCTCAATAATTTCAATTACCCGCAATGCCGTTTTTACGTTTGTTTCCTTGTTCGCTTTTGTCATGCCGTCTGTTTTATTGAATGATGCAAAATCAATAATTATACAGACTCCGTGTTTTGGCCTGGAGACGGGCAATACCAAAGAGCGATTCTATCCATGGAATGGCAATATCCAATTGATGGGCAATTTCCACCACGGCAGCCACCAGGGCATCCAGTTCCAGCGGTTTGCCGGCTTCGGCATCCTGCAGCATGGAGGTTTTGAATGAACCCAGCTTATAGGTAACCTGATGTCTTTCTTCAGGGTCGGCAACAATGGGCAGGCCAATTTTTGCACCAATGAGGGCGGCTTCCTGCATAATGCGCGACATGAAATCCCGCACATAGCGGTCATCCAGGATCTGGTCGCTTTTGGCACCGGTAATGGCAGATACCGGGTTCATGGTCATGTTACCCCACAGCTTGAACCAGATGTCTTTCTGGATCTGGCTTGAAACTTCCAATTCAAAACCGGCAGTTTCCAGAATATGCTGTAATTGCTGCAGGCGTGGTGTCAGCTTGCCACTTGGTTCGCCAATAATCAGGTGATTTCCTGCAATTTGGCGTACTGTCCCGGTGGCGGGGGTAGTGGCTGACAAATGGGTTACACAGCCAATGACCTGGCTGGCCGGAATGGCATTTGAAATACTGTTCTGTGGGTCAATCGAGTCCAGCTTGATGTTTTCCGGGGCCAGGGGCAAACCATGAAAAAACCACCAGGGAATACCGTTCATGGCAGAAAAAACCACGGTGTCAGGGCCAATCAACGGCGCTATATGGGTAGCGACTTCAGCCAATGCCGTGGTTTTAACGGCAATAATCACGATATCCTGTACACCCAGATCAGCCGGCTTATTGGTGGCGTTAATCGGGTAGGATTGTGCCGTTTCGGCACCCGCCGGGTAAAATTGCAAACCGTTTTTCCGGATGCTTTCCAGGGTTTTGCCACGGGCAATGGCACTGACGTCATAGCCGGCCTGTTTCAGGCGGGCCGCCATCAGGCCACCAATGGCCCCAATGCCGTATATACAAATTTTCATGTTTGCCTCATTTTCAATTTGAAGGATTAAATCCGGTAGTCGGTGCTGATGCGTTCGACCTGCCTGACCAGGGCATCATACACATCGCGTCCGGCACCATAGCGGGGATCAAATTGCAGGGCATCGGCGCTGGATTTGATCTGGACCTCTTCGGGAATGGAAATGGTAGGCCCCAGGGCGGCACCGGCAACCTGAATTTCGCAGGCCCGTTGCAAAGTCCATAAATAGGCAAAGGCTTCGGGAATGGTGCTGCCCCAGGAAAGCAGGCCATGGTTGCGCAGAATCACGGCCTGGCGGTTACCGATGGAGCGCTGTACACGGGGCTGCTCATCAGCATGGATGGTAATGCCTTCAAAATCATGATAGGCAAGTCGGCCATGCAATTGGGCCGCATAAAAATTGTCCATCGACAAACCGGCGGCAGCGCAGGCCACCGCGCAACCGGCAGTGGTATGGGTGTGCATGACACACTGGGCGCTTTCTATGCCGCTATGGATGGCGGAATGTAAAATGAAGCCTGCCGGGTTAGCCTGGTATTCGGAAGGACCAACCACATTGCCCTGCAAATCAATTTTAACCAGATTGCCAGCAGTGACTTCGCTGTAATGCAGGCCGAAAGGGTTAATCAGGAAGTGATGTTCCGGGCCGGGAATACGAACGGTAATATGGTTGTAAATCAGCTCGGTCCAGCCCAGCATGGCAAAAATACGGTAGCAGGCGGCCAGTTCATTGCGCAGTTTTTTCTCGGTTTCAGACATATTTTGTTCCACGGGGGCTAGTGTTTCTTGTATTGCATTGCTCATGCTTGTCTCCTTAAATATATGTTTCTGCAATATTGCCAAAATGTTTATGCCGCATTTTGGCTGAACAATTGGTTGATATTGGCAATCAGGGTTCGGGTTTGTTCCTGTTCATGCGGGTAAACACATGACAGGATCTTGGATTCGATTTGTTCGGGCATGAGCGGCAATTGGGCGTGCCCCAGGGCAAAGCGGATGGGGCCACTGTCAAAGAGCTGCCCGTTATCCAACATGATGCTGACCTCATCTTCAAAGGCAAAGCTGGGTTCCAGCGGGCAAGGCCGGTTAATGGTTGATACGGTCACTTTTTGCATCAGGCGGTGCAAGAGCGGGTTTTTCAGGGTTTCATCTGTCAGGACGGGCAAGCTCACTTCACCGTGAATCAATGCCGCCGCACAGGCAAACTGCAGGCTGAATTTTGCTTCCAGGGGGGTGGACGGTTGCGGGTATTTAAGGACTCTGGCGGTGGTTTCACTCATGCAGGCATGAATGGTTTGAATACGTTCCAGCGGTAAATCATGTTTTTGCCGCAACGCCAGAACACCATCAATGATCCGGTGCGAGGCGTAACATACCGGATATTTCTTGACACTGGGCTTGACCGTGTTAATCGTGAACTCACCGGTGGCGTTGAAGGCCTGTTTGCGTTCAGGGGGCTGCTTATCGGCCAGGGCGGTTAAAAAGCCGGTGGCGCCTTCCAGGGCATCGGCCGAGGCAGTGGCACCCAGCTGGGCCAGCTCAACCGCACTATAACCATATTCTACCGCCCAGCCGGCATGCAGGGGTTTGCTCATAGAGCCAAAGTTGGCCACCAGCCCAGAGGCTCGGCTGGCCGCCATGCCCAGTGCATGTGCGGTTTGTTCCGGTGAAAGCTGGCGGGCGGCACACAAGGCGGCCGTTACGGCCATGGTGCCCAAAACGGCGGTAGGGTGAAAGCCTTTTTCATGCATCGGGTCAGGCAGGCGGTTTAATATATCCGCCCATACTTCATAGCCTTTTACATAGGCACTTACAATGGCTTTGCCCTTCATGCCGCTGCGTTCGGATTCCGCCCACAGGGCGGGTACCAGAACGACACTGGGGTGGCCTGCCAGGGCCACATCATCAAAATCCAGTGCATGGCCTGAAACGGCATTCAGCATGGCGGCCGTCACTGTACTGTGCTTTTGTCCGGAAAAAAACAGGCTCGCTTCTTTCACATTCAGATAGCGTTGATTGATCCAGCTGCCAAACACACGGGTAACCGGTTCATCACGTCCCGATAAAATACAACCCGCCGTGTCCAGAAAGGCCAGCTGCACCGTTTGGTAAATTTCCGGTGTCAGTTGCTTGTTAATATCGGCAGTGATAAAGGCCGCCATCTGTTGTGAAAGTGTCTGCATGGTGTCTCCTAGAACGAACGTGGCATGCCCAAAACGTGTTGACCCAAATAGGACAGGATCAGGTTGGAAGAAATAGGTGCGATTTGCATCACCCGGCATTCACGCCATTTGCGCTCTACATCGTATTCGGCGGCATAACCGAAGCCGCCGTGGGTTTGCATGCAGGCTTCGGCCGCATGCCAGGCCGCTTCGGAGGCCAGTAATTTGGCAATATTGGCGGCTTCGCCACAATCCTGTCCGGCCGCAAAAATGGCGGTTGCCTTGCGCACCATCATTTCCGCCGCTTCGGTTTCCGCATAGGCGCGGGCGATCGGAAATTGTACTCCCTGATTCTGGCCAATGGGGCGGCCAAACACGACCCGTTCATTACCGTAGGCCGCTGCGGTTTTAATAAACCAGCGGGCATCGCCAATGGCTTCCGAGGCACATAGAATACGCTCGGCATTCATGCCATCCAGAATGTACCGGAAGCCTTTGCCTTCTTCACCTACCAGACTGGAAGCGGGAACCACCAGGTTTTCAATGAATACTTCAGTGGTATTGTGGTTGATCATGGCACGGATAGGCTGGATTTCAACGCCATTGCCACGGGCCGTGCGCAAGTCAACCAGGAAAACGGAAATACCGTCGGTTTTGCGTTTGACCTGGTCGGCCGGTGTCGTACGGGCCAAGAGCAACATCAAGTCGGAATAACGGGCGCGGGAAGTCCAGACTTTCTGGCCGTTAATGATGTAGTTGTCACCATCGCGTACCGCACGGGTTTTGATTTGCGTGGTGTCAGAACCGGTAGTGGGTTCGGTAATGCCAAAAGCCTGCAAACGCAGTTTGCCACTGGCGATGTCGGGCAGGTATTGTTTTTTCTGCTCTTCGCTGCCGTGGCGCAGCAGGGTGCCCATAATATACATTTGGGCATGGCAGGCACCGGCATTGCAGCCTGCCGCGTGGATTTCCTCCAGAATCACCGAGGCGGCACGCAGGGGCAGGCCACTGCCACCGTACTCTTCAGGAATCAGGGCGCCCAGATAACCGGCTTCGGTCAGGGCATCCACAAACTCGGAAGGGTAACCTTGCTGTTCGTCCAGATTGCGCCAGTAGGAACCGGGAAAGTTGCTGCAAATGCGGCGTACGCTTTCACGGATATCATCGTAATCGTTGCCCAATTCAATGGAAATGGGGCTGTTGGTGGTGTTTAATGTGTCCATATCTGTTCCTGGTCTCAATTGCGGATAATGCGTGGCAGCCCGGCGCGGGAAAGTGCACCGTGCAAAGGTTCATTCGGTAGCAGTGTGCCCAGCCATTGGCGGGCCTGCAGCAGTTTTTCAAAGTCGATACCGGTGTCCAGGCCATATTCGTCCAGCAGAAAACACAGGTCTTCCGTGGCGATATTGCCGGTGGCGCCGGGGGCGAACGGGCAGCCACCCAGGCCGCCCAAAGAAGCGTCAAACTGGCGGATACCCGTATCCAGTGCCGCCAGTACATTGGCCATCCCCATGCCTCGGGTGTCATGGAAATGGGCACCCAATGGCAGCTTGCCGGTAACCTGTCTTAATTGGGTAAACAGTTCCCGTACCTGCCGTGGCCCGGCAAAACCAACGGTATCTCCCAGTGAGATGCTGTCAGCACCGGCCTGGGCCAGCTGGTCGGCAATATTAAGTACGGTTTTGGCCGCTATCCTGCCTTCATAGGTACAGCCAAAAGAGGTGGCAATACCAACCGCAATATGGGGTGGCTGCGGCAGCTGGCGGGCCTGTTGAATCATGGCGCGGACCGCATTTAAGGCTGCTTCCGGTGTGGTGCGGGCATTTTTGCCGGAATGGGTGGCACTGGCAGACAACACGAAAACAATATTGCCGACGCCGGCTGCCATGGCCCGCTGTGCGCCTTTTTCATTCAGGACCAGGGCTGAAAGGTCCAGGGCCGGCTCGCGTTTTCCCTGTTCAATCAATTGCCCGGCATCTTGGAACTGGGGAATCACGTGGGCGGGCACAAAGGAAGTGGCTTCAAAAGCGTGAATGCCAGCCGCTGATTCAATTTGCAGCCATTCCAGTTTTTTTGCCGTATCAATCGTGGGCAGGCTTTGAATACCGTCACGCAAGCCCACTTCACGGATAATGACTTTGTCACTGTTGCTCATGATGCGGCCTCTTCAGTCAGGGTTTGCAGGGCTGGCGGGGCTTTTCTGATGAGTGGGCGCTGTCCGTTCAGGCGCACGGGTATGCCCATCAGTTTCATGTCGCTGCCGGGTACATCCTGCAATACACCCAGCGCCTTGGCCTGTTCGCAGGAAAATGCTTCGGCAGTATCCTGTACGGGGGCGCAGGGCACATTGGCATGGCGCAGTTTTTCTATCCAGTATTCACGGGGATGCTGCGCAATTTCAGCCTGGATCAGGCTGTCAATGGCATTACGGTTAAGCACACGTTGCGGGTTGCTGGTAAATCGGGCGTCGTCAATCCACTCAGGGTGGTTCAGCATGGTGCACAGTTTTGCAAACAGCCCGTTATTGCCGGCCGCAATGACCAGATGACCATCAGTGGCCTCATAGGCGCGATAGGGCACAATAGTGGCCGCACCAGAACCGTGACGGCCGGGTACTTCATTGCTGGCAAGATGCTGGGCACTGGCAACCTGCATCCAGCCCAGGGCGGTTTCAAATAGGGAAACCTCTACCAGGGAACCGGTATTGCTGTTTTTACGCTGGAGCAGGGCAGCCATAATGCCAATCGCCGCCCACATGCCCGAACCGCAATCAATGACCGAATAACCGGTCCTGACAGGAGACTGGCCAGGCTCGCCAGTAACACTCATGAGGCCACCATAAGCCTGCATAAGTGGATCGTAGCCAGGCAGTCCGGAAAGGGGGCCTCCACGCCCGAAGGCACCCATGTCACAGTAAATCAGTTCGGGTTTGCTGGCACGCAGGGTTGCGGCATCCAGCTGCAGGCTTTCAAGTACACCGGGCCGGAAATTCTGGATAACCACATCGGCCTGCTCCAGCAGTTGTTGCCTTAAGCGGTCTACGTGTTCGGGTTTCCTGAAATTGCAAACGATGGACTCCTTATTGCGGTTCAGTGTTTGGAACATGGCTGCCGCACCCTCCCAGTCGGGGGGGCCCCAATGGCGGGCATCGTCACCGGCCGGTTTTTCCACTTTAATGACCCGGGCTCCCAGGTCTGCCAGAATCTGGCTGGCAAAAGGGGCAGCCACATTCTGGCCAATTTCAAAAACCGTGTAACCCTGCAACGGCATGGGATTGTTTGGGTTTGCCTGCATAATTACCACCCTTTGAAAACAGGTTTGCGCTTTTCATTAAAGGCCAGCACGCCTTCTTTACGGTCTTCGCTGTGAACCATGCGCTGGTAGGCTTCAAGCTCAAACATCATGCCGGAATGTAAATCCATTTGCAGTCCATAATGAATGGAATGTTTGGCCTGACGCACGGAAATGGGGGCATTGGCACTGATCTTTTGTGCCGCTTCAAGTGTTTTTTGCAGTACTTCTTCCGGTTCAAAAAGACGGTTTACCACACCCCATTCATGGGCCTCTTCAGCACTGAATGGCGTTGCCGTAAGAATGATTTCCTTGGCGCGTCGCTCACCGACGGTGCGCGGCAGGGTTTGGGTACCGGCACCACCCGGCATAATGCCCAGTGATACTTCAGTCAGGGCAAAACGGGCATTGCGTGAAGCATAGGCAAAGTCGCATTGCAGCAGCAGCTCCAGGCCACCGCCATAAGCAGCGCCATTAACAGCGGCCAGTACCGGGACGGGACAGTTCAGAACCAAACGGAAAGTGCGTTCAAATAACTCATGCTGCAAAACCCATTGTTCTTCGGTCAGGGTTTTGCGTTCTTTCAGGTCACCGCCGGCACAAAAGGCCTTGCTGCCAGTGCCGGTAATCACGACGCAGCGGTATTTGCGGTGTTCCAGTTCCAGTGGTGCAAAAACTTCATATAAATCGCGGCCAGTCTGGGTATTGAAGGCATTGGAGGCCTCCGGGCGGTTCAGGGTTACCAGCAGAATGCCTGGAAACGGCTCATCCACAAGAATGGTTTCATATTCTTTTTTCATCGTAAATCCTTACAGCTTATTCGGGTTTGAGATTCAGCATTTTTGCGGCAGACTGCCAGCGATTAAGGTCTTCCTGGACAAAGCCGGCAAAGTCCCTGGGGGTGGCAGAGCCAATTGCCTGTAAGCCCGAAGCATTGAAACGTTCAACCACCTCAGGCGCTTTAAGGGCATCTTGCATTTTTTCGTGAAGAACCTTGATCACTTCCGGTGGAGTGCCAGCCGGTGCAAATGCGCCCATCCAGCCTTGAGAGGTAAAGTTCTTCAGCCCCGCTATATTGGTTTCGGCCAGTGACGGGGTGTCGGGCATAAGGGGGGAGCGTTGTGGAATGGTAACGGCCAGTCCTTTGACGGTACCTGCTTCCATTTGACGTATGGCAGAAGCATTACCATCAAACAGCAGTTGAATACGGCCACCAATCAGGTCGGAGAGTGCCTGGGCACTGCCTTTGTAGGGAATTTCCTTGATATCGGTCTGGGTGGCTTCTTTAAACAGTTCTGTGGTTAACTGGCTGATGGTGCCGGCACCCAGTGAACCGTAATTGAGTTTGCCGGGGTTGGCCCTGGCATAATCAATGACTTCCTGAATGGTGTTAAATGGAGAGTCTTTGTGCACCACAATGACCATTGGCCCCTGTGCCAGTAATGAAATAGGCACCAGATCCTTGATTGGGTCATAAGACACTTTTTTAGTAACCGGAATAATACTGACGGGGGAAAGGGAGGTAATGGTAAAGGTATAGCCATCCGCTTTGCTTCTGGTCAAGTGTTCGATACCAATCGTGCCACCAGCCCCGCCTTTATTGTCTACCACGAAAGCCTGTCCCAGTGATTCCTGCAATTTTTGCGCCATGGTTCTGCCAACCAGGTCAGCAGAGTTGCCCGGCGGGAAGGTGATCAGCGTAGTGACCTGCCGTTCCGGATAGGCGGCAACGGCCGTATTGATAAGGGCACAAAGTGCAGTGGTGGTGAAACCGTATTTGACCCATTTTGAAAAATTCATTTTGTCTCCTGAATGTTTTTTAATCGTTAGCATGTCTTGTTTTTTGTTGCATGTATGCATTATCATTTTAAAAAATGGACTAGTAAATATAAGGATTCCACAATATGGACTTATCGGATAAAAAAAATGAAATTGCCGGTACCCAAAGTATTGGCCGTGCAACCGAGATTTTGCGTACGATTGCCGCTTCTGATGGTGCCGGATTCGGTTTGGGCGAGGTAGTGGAAAGAACCGGCATAGAAAAGCCGACGGTGCACCGCATTTTAAGAAGGCTGGTAACAGAAGCCATGCTCACGCAGAACCCGGCTACCAGAAATTATCATTTAGGGCCATTGCTTTATGAGCTTGGGTTGGCTGCAACACCTCCGGTTCCTGCCCAGCAACTATGCAGGGAGGCTATCCGGGAGTTATCCGGCTTGACGGGTGACAGCGCATTTCTGATGTTAAGAAGCGGGCAGGATGTAGTTTGTCTTGACCGCAGTGAGGGGCATTTTCCCATCAAGGTACTTAATCTTGGGGTTGGCCAGCGTCGTCCCATGGGATGTGGGGCGGGCAGTATTGCACTTTTAAGCGTGTTGCCTGACGATCAGGTAGAAAAAATTCTTGTAAAAAATGCACAGGAGCTGCGGGCACGTGGAGAGCCCTCACCAGAAGAGTTTTACAAAATAATTACACAGGCAAGGAAAGAAGGATATGCGGTAAAAGATGCGCCTGATTTGCCCGTGAGAACCCTATCGGTCCCGATTCGGGATGTTTACGGTCATGGCGTGTGTGCCTTGAGCGTAACTTCATTAACAATGCGGGTGGAACAAAATCATGCAAAGATGGTGGATACGCTCAGGCGGGTAGCAGAGGAATTGAGCTGGAAAATAAGGGGGTCTGTTACATTAAAAAAAGATACACATGGATAATCTTCAAAAGATTTTGTTTTGAAAATATTTTTATGTGAAGGCGGTTTTAAATTTGCTTTAAATTTGCCGTGAACCCAGTGCTTCCTTGATTTTCTGGTCTGTCTTGTATTGGCTAAGTGCATAAACGGCCCAGATGGCTGCGGGAATCCAGCCTAACAGGGTTATTTGCAGTAATAGGCAGATAATGCCGGCAAGGGGGCGACCGATGGTGAAGAAAACAAGCCAGGGCAATAGAAGGGCAATAATCAAGCGCATAATTTCAATGACTCTTTAAGTTCAATGTTTCAGTTAGTTGAGTATGGGAGCGATAGGGTGAAAATTCAAGAGTGATAAAACGTTTTAATCGTAAACAAGTGAAAAATGGTTTATGAAATATTCCATATTTGCGCCAATGTAATTAAAAGACGGTGTCGCTTGAAGTTTTCTGAAGTTGTTCTTGTACAGAGCATTGCCAAATTTGTGGAATATGCACAAATGATCTATAGCATGTTCACGCCCAAGTCGTTTCGCAGCAAACGGCCTGAAGATAAAAGTCAATGGCTGTGTGAGCTGAATGCCCAAGAGGTTGTGTTTAAACAGTTTGGCAATCCGAAAATTAACCGGTTTGCCCAGGAGAGCTTCCTGCTGGACAGGCAGTTTCCCATGCCCGCCTGATTTTCCCTGAAATGGGTATATCCGGTATTATAATTTTGTGTAATACAGCTAGTTTTTTCCGGGAATAAACCAATTTTTGCGGCCTTAATAAAATAAATGATTTTTACGTATGAACAGCCTTTCGCCTTTGTGGATGTGGAAACGACAGGAGGCACATTAGGGCAGGATCGCCTGACTGAAATAGCCATTATTCATTATGATGGTCATGAGGTGTCAAGCTATCAAACACTGATTAATCCTGAGTGTCATATCTCTTCTTTTATCGAAAACCTGACGGGCATCAGCAATGCCATGGTGGCAAATGCACCTGTTTTTGCACAGGTTGCCAGCAAAATCCATACCTTGCTTGAAGGGCATGTTTTTGTTGCGCATAATGCGCGTTTCGATCATGGTTTTATCAAGAGTGAATTTGCCCGCCTGGGAATGCCATTCCGGGCACCCCAGTTATGTACCGTAAAACTGTCACGCAAACTGTACCCGCAGTATCAACGGCACGGGCTTGATTATCTGGTACAGCGACATCACTTGCAAATGAGTGCCAGGCACCGGGCGTATGCCGATGCCCATGCATTGCTGCAGTTCTGGCAACTGCTGAATGTCCAATTCAAGGCAGAACATTTGCAGAAAACGGTCAAGGAATTGATGACAATACCTCACTTGCCGGCACATATTGATAACGAAGAGGTTGATTCCATACCGAACCGTCCCGGTGTGTACCTGCTATATGATGATACTAACCAGCCTGTTTTTATAGACAGGGGCAATCGTTTGCGCCAGCGGCTGCTTACTTTTTTTGCCAGGGATCAAGCCTTGCCACCAGAAAAATCCATTGCGGCACAAATCCGGAAAATTGAACATATTCAGTGCAGTGGTGAACTGGATGCCTTGTTAACCGAAATAAAAATGATTCAGCAGTATCAACCTGTCCATAATAAACCCATAAAATACGGGCACGCAGGCAACAATCTGAAAGACTGGCCCTTCAGGAATCTTGCCGTATTGCATGAGGTGCATAAAACGCATCTTATCCGTCACTGGCATTATGTGGGTACGGTGCAAAACAGGGAAGAGCTTCAACAGTTTTCCGGAGAAGAGGAAGGGCTGTTTTCAAAGGAAATTTACAAGATCCTGGTCCGGCAAATAAACCGGCTGGTTGCTGTCTGAAAACAGGTCAATAAATATTTTATTTTTGTAAAACTCCATTCATTCGATTAAAGGATGAATGGGGTTTTTTGTCCGTGATCTCTTTATCTATCTCGGTTTCTGCGAATTGTGAATCCTTGTGGCAGGTAGCAAACTGTAGCCGTTACTATTGACAAGGAGATCAACATGAAAAAAACCGGTTCCCGACAGCGCGGGCAAGGCATGACGGAGTACATTATTATCGTTGCGCTGGTTGCCATTTCAGCGATTGCTGTCTATCAATTGTTCGGCCAGGTTATCCGCTCACAAACGGCTGCCATGGCCAGTGAGCTGGCGGGGGAAGATGGTACCGAATATTCCGCGTCAGCACAAAATGCGGCACAGGCCGCCTCGGCTCAAACCGCGGCCAAATCATTAAAAAGCTTTACCGGCAATGCAGATTCCGGTGGCTAATCATCATGAGGGCATCCTCCCTGCACGCAGGCAGTTTACATCCCAGGCCGGGCAGGCGTTGGTATTGGGCATTTTGTTACTGGGTATTATTATGCTGGCATTAAATGCCCTGTTCAGTACGGGGCGCCTTATTGGCGTCAAAGCCCGCCAGCTGCATGCTACCGATGCCGCAGCCTATTCGGGGGCGCTGGTGCAGGCACGGGCACTAAACATGCAGTCTTATATTAACCTTGCCCAAACCGGTCACCAAATGGCGATGGCGCATTTAGTGACATTGGGTTCATGGGCAAAGTTCAGTGCCACCCAGGGGAAACAGGCCAGTGCAGGGAATCCACCCGCTTATTTAATTGGCATGATGTTTGGCAGCCAGCATCTGCAGGCCTATCAGTCGGCCCGCAGGGCGCAGGCTATTGCCAATATCGCCAATTCAGGTAATGAGTTGTACAGGGCATTTTCTGAGCATGACAAAGCGGTACATGACGTTTTGCAGGCAACCAGTCTGGCGGTAAAACAGTCCCTTGAAACCGCCAGAAACAACGCCATTGAAAAAGTGATTCATGCCAATTATCCGGAGGCCCATATCCAGCAAAACTTGTCATGGAAAATTCTCAACGATAACGCTTCAGGCTTTTCTGCAGTATTTGCGCCTAACGGGAATTATCGTTCGCTTATCGGGCAGGTTGCCAGTGTGTATGGATTTCTGGGAGAACGTAATGATACCCATAAAAACAGTTGGATCGTGAATGAAAAATGTCCCTGGAAACGGCATGAGTTACGCAGAAAAGGCCAAACCATACTGGATGATGACGGTAACTGGCAGTCTATTGATACCCAGTCCTATCATGCATTGCGTTCAAATCGCTGGATTGGTTGTTATTTCCGTGAATACCCCATGGGGTGGGGGTGGGTGCCAGCCAATGCAAAGTCCATTGGGATGGATGTACCCCATGTAGAAGACTCCCCTGACAATTTTTCTGAAATTGATTTCTGGCGCTGGGTTCAGCGGGCCACAAAATGGAATGTTTTTGGGGGTACGGATAACCCGCTTGCCAATTCCAGGGCAGTGGCTTCCCGTCAGCGTTGGTCGGGTGGTGGCTTGCCCGGTTATGTTGATATTGCCAATGCGAATGAACAGCCCGCCATGAAATTTACCCTGTCATTAACCCGGAAAAACGCCTGGGGTCATGATTTTACAATCAATAGTACTGCCAAAACTTTTTTTGAGCGGCCACAACCAAGAACAGACGGGCGCAAGGAAAATGCCAATTTCTGGCATCCTTACTGGCAGGCCAGCCTGATGCCAACCGAAACGCAGGGCGGGAGTTTGCCATGAGCAGTCAAAAACATCTTGGGCAGGCCCTGGCAGAAGGCCTGGTTGTCATGCTGGTTCTCTTATTATTGTTTGCCGCCATTCCCTGGTTGGGGCGCTTACTTGATATGGCATTGCAAAGTTCAAATGCCAGCAGTTATGGTGCTTTTCAATTGAGTCGAGCAATTCCTGATATTAACAAGGCAGAACTGGACAGCCGCTTTTTTATCGGGCCAGATAAAAACTGGCGGGACCGTAAAGGCAAACTGTTGCTTCAAAATAAAAGCATTCATGTCCAGGTAGACAGGGCACAGAAACTTGATGACAGTATGCAACCGGGAATGAATGCGTCATATGCCAGGTCTTTACGGCAAGACTGGAAACTGGAAGATGAAGGTATTGCCAATGTAAGCCTGCAGGTAACACCCACGTATTCAGTGGCAAGGGAAAAGCCTGATGGCAAGAATACGAATATCGCCCTGGGATTGGGGCTTGGTTTTTATGACCACAGCGTTTTTACAATCAAACGGCATACCGCAATTTTAACCGGGGCAGGTCATGCTGTCAGTGACCGGGCTGCCCATCAGCATACGGCTTTAAGTGAACAGGGTTGGCAAAAATCTGCCCGTCTGTCTTATGAAACCGGCCAGAAAATCCAGTCATATGCACAAAGTGTTGATGCTCCGTGGGGCAGGACGCAGCCGGTATTTGACTGGTTACAACCATGGCAAGGCCTGTTGCCGGCACATCACCTGGAGAAATAGTTGGCAATGTATTTATTCAGAATTATGGTGTTGGTAGTTTGTATGGTTTTTATGTCACCGGTGGTGGCCAGTGATGGCCTCAGGCAAAGTGCGTCTCATATTCTTCAAAAATTAAAAATTGAACAATTTGAACTTGAGCAGGAAATGAAACTGTTTGGGCAGCCTTCTTTATTGGTGGTTTTTCTTCACCGGCAGCCGCTTTCCGATTTTATCAACCGGTTTTTACAAAGTAATCCGGGTTTCAGTTACGCCGATGTTATCGCAGGCCATGTGTTTTTACAGGGAGAGTTTGAAAGCGCTCATGCCGTATTGCATTTGCAGGCCACAAGTAACAACAGCTTCAAAGGTGAACTAAGTCTGGTTAAACAGGCAGGACACGACAATACGTTAAAGCAGCCATTGAATGTATACAGAGAGCAGTTTGCTTCACGTTTTGTGGCATGGATGCCGGTGGGGGCACAGTTATTGATGGATCTGGAAATACCGGGCAAGCAAGCTACCTTGCAACAGGTGTATCTGCTTGATCAAACACCGGCAGAAACCAGCGCCCTTATAAAAGAAAAATTATTGGCAGCGCAATGGCTGGCAAATATGGAAACCGACGCTGTGGGAAATATGGGGGTATGGCGTAAAGAAAATACCTTGTTATATGTTTATGTCCATGCCTTAAAAAACAAAACGGGGGTGTACCTGATGAAAACAAAACAAGCGCAGGGGTAGTAAAAGTGATAAGCAAAAAATGGTTCAATAAAACGCTTATATTAAGCGGGGTATCCATTCTGGCCGGCTTGTTCGCCGCCTGGGCAGCACGGGAATATATCCAGGACAAAGTCCATCAGTTAGAGAAAGAGGCCCAGGTTAAAACGGTTAAAAGAGTGGTGGCTGCCTATGATTTACCTGAAGGTACCCGGATTGAAGCGGTGCATGTCGCGGTACGTGACATTCCCGAGGCATGGGTGGTGAGTGGCAGTTTGGAGCCAGAGGCATTCGTGCAGATGGAGGGCCAGGTTGTTACAACCGCCCTTAAACGGGGTGATCCGGTTTTATGGGCCAATATGGCCAGGGCCGGGAGTGCGCCTTTTTCCGCCAAAATCAATCCCGGCAGACGGGCTATCACCATACCGGTTGATGCGATCAACTCGGTTTCAGGCATGCTGGTGCCGGGAGATCTTATTGATCTTTATGTTTCTTTCGAGTATCGCAAGCGGCAAATCACCGCACCTTTGTTGCAGGGGGTACTGGTAATGGCAACGGGCAGGCAAAGCCGCAGCGGTTTACCGGA
>JAAYHN010000249.1 GCA_012735395.1 Alcaligenaceae bacterium
GCAGAATTGGTTATTTTAACGCTATTCAATCAGCAATACTTGAAAACCCTTAAATCCTTACGCGTTTGGTTTGTTAGGCTTAATTCTGTTCGCACGGCAATGGATTGCCTTTCTTGGTGGCCGAAAGCAGCAAGAATACCGCTACCATGAAAGTATAAAAAGAAAGCGTTCGCATGCCGCGGAACATGAGCTCGGTCATTCCATACGTAGCAAAGCCCAGGCAAACAGCAGCCCCCATGGCGGCAAAACTGCGAATGGCCAGCTGGTTGGATTGAACCAGCCGCTTTACAAATATCCAGGCAGGAGCAAAATATAAAAACAACAAGCCCAGTACGCCCAATGGACCAAAGCTGCTTAATGCCTGCAAATAATCGTTATGCGGTTCTCCAAAATCATTGGCGGTGGTTTGCGAGGCCAGGCCTTTTGGAACACTATGGTTTTGCAATTCTTTACTGAATTGCCCATTGCTGCCTGTGCCAGTTAAGGGGTTGCGCTGCCATATATCAATGGCCGTATTCCACAGTTGCAAGCGAATGCAGATAGAAGTGTTTGCAATAGGATCAACCTGGGTACAGTGCAAAAATTCATTTTTAGCCAATTCCACCCGGTTTTGGACCATTGGCATGGAAAACAGCAAGGCAAAGATAACCGCTATGCTGGCGAAGTACCCAATCACAATTTTTGCGCGGGATTTATCTTTCCAGGCTAACAAAATGCCCAGCAGCAAATACACTGGCAAGACAAGCAGGCCAGTTCGGGTTTGCGTTAACAGGAAGCCTGCCATGCCAATTAAACCTATAATGATTTTGGCGGTTTTTTCTAAACGGGCTTTACCTGTTAAGGGCACCCCAATAGAATATAAGGTAATGCTGCTTAACAACAGGGTAATTACACCATAACCCACTGCATTGTAAACATCAGACGTATCTGGCCTGACAAAATCTGGCCAAGCCAGATAAACAACATAAGCAAAAGCATACAACACCGCTGCATAAACACCCCACAGGCAGTGTTTGAGTTTTTCTACCGGAATGTATTTCATGCCCAGCACCAGCAAGGGCAAACCTACCGAAAACCGTGCGGCTTTTTCTATTTCAGAACCGGAAAGGTGCTGGTGCGCAATTTTAGACACCAGCACAGCCAGCAGATTAACAGCGCATAAGATGAACAGGGTTTTATATTGGTTTAAACAGGCAGCGGGGTCGCTTTGAATATTTTTACGGTTGGCACCCCATACCACCAAAGATAAAACGCACAGCACATAAAACACGCCACTGGGCAAGTTCTGGTTACTAACCACAAATAAAAACATCAATGCACTTATCAGTACAACGGTACTGTCCAGGTAGGTTTGATATTTTGTTTTCATGAGGTGGGTAGGCCCTGTGTGGGATCGCAATTAAATTTGTATGCAATTAATTGTAGTATGTTTTTGTAGAATGGTTGCATTCCCGGGCGGGAAGAGAGTGCAAATGAGCCGCAGGCTCTGAGGCCGGCCGCATGGTTTCCGGATAGGTTTCCAGCCGGTCGCCATCTATTATTTGCGTAACCCGTCGGCCACCAATTTGGCTTTGTACCGGCAAACGCCCTACCGGAATGATTTGATACGTTTTGGCCAACCATGCCGCGCCTATGGGGTCAGCGGGAAGCGTATTCATCAATGACTCCTGCTGGGTTCAGCGGTTATGAGCACAAAACCGATTATATTATTTTGAAAATGCATTTTTTCGATTATACATGCATAAAATCAATTAAAAAACAGGATTTTTGCTCAAAATTGATTATACCGGTGTACTCAGTTCTCGGTCAGCTCTAGTTCACATGCTCTGCGTGGGAACCAGAGCCTTCCCTTAGCACCGCTAATTACTTACCCAAACACGTCCAGCAAGTACTCGCTTACTTTATCAGCCACTTCCTGCCAGCTGGCCCGCACACCAACCGTTTTCATATCAACCGTTCTTAATTGGGCATAACCGCAAGGGTTAATGCCTTCAAACGGCGTTAAATCCATATCCACATTAATAGCCAGGCCATGATAGGTACAGCCACGGCTGACTTTCACCCCCAACGCGGCAATTTTGGCCAGTTCACCATTTTCCATGGGCACATACACCCCTGGCGCGCCTTCTTTTCGGCAGGCCTGGTCAATGCCATAGTCATTAAGTGTATGAATAATGGCATCCTCCAATGCTGTTACATACTCTTTAACAAACATATTGGCGCGATGCAGATTGATTAATGGGTAAACAACCACCTGCCCCGGGCCATGATAGGTAACCTGCCCCCCCCGGTTGCAACGAATGACAGGGATATTGCCGGCATTAAGAATATGCTCGGGTTTACCGGCCTGCCCCAATGTGTATACGGGAGGGTGTTCTACCAGCCAGATCTGGTTTTCAGTTTCAGGATGACGGTTTTCCGTGAAGGTTTTCATGGCCATCCATGTGGCTTCGTAATCGGCCAGTCCTTCTATCAAACGAATTTGTGTCATTAATTACAATACGACTTTAACCAGCTCGTGGCCATGCAGGGCACGATAGATATTATCCAGCTGCTCGCGGGAAGTGGCGCGCACGGTAAAGGTAAGGCCAATATAGTTGCCACCTTTGCTGGCACGCATTTCTATGGTGGCGGCATCAAACCCCGGGTCATGCTGCAATACCAGAGGTACCAGCATTTGCGCCAGTTCAGGGTGATTAACACCCATCACTTTAATTGGAAAATCACAGGGATATTCGATCAGGGACTCTTCGGGTGGTATTTCTTTCATCATAATTTTTCTACTTCCATATCGTAGGCTGCACGCAGCTTTTGGTAAACCGGACCGGCAACACCCTTGCCTACCGGTTTGCCATTGTATTCAAGAATGGGCAGCACTTCTTTGGTGGCCGAAGTAAATAGCAGTTCATCTGCCTGGGCCACTTCTGCCTCTGTGATATCTTTCGCCTTGAATGAAACGGCACACTGTGCGGCCAGCTGCTCCATGAAGCCGTAACGAATGCCTTCAAGTATAAGGTTGTTTTTTTGCGGTGCCATTAAAACACCATCTTTGACCAGCCAGATATTGGCCGATGAAGCTTCAGTCATGATGCCATTGCGAAACTGGATGACATCGTCAACCCCTTTGGCAAGGGCATATTCTTTGGCCAGAATATTACCCAGCAAAGACACGCTTTTAATATCACAATGGTACCAGCGTTCGTCTGGCATGCTAACCACCCGCAAACCGTTGGTACGCAGCTCGGCCGAGGGACGCACAAAGGGTGAGCTCATTAAGAAAATGGTGGGTTCAACCGGTGGTTCCGGAAAGGCATGGTCACGCCTGGCAACGCCACGGGTCACCTGCAGGTATACAAAGGTATCATCGGTTTCGGCTTTATTAACCATATCGGTCATAAGCCGCTTCCAGTCTTCGGTTGTTTTACCGGTTTCCAGCTTGATGGCTTTCAGGCTGCGCTCAAGACGGGCCACATGTTCATTCAGGCGAAACGGCTTGCGCTTATAGGCTGGCACGACTTCATAAATACCATCGCCAAAAATAAAACCCCGGTCAAGTACCGAAATTTTTGCCTGGCCAAGTGGCAGGTATTCACCATTCAGATAGACCAGACTGTCACTGCTTATGCCTTGTATCACCGTAAACCTCTATGCAGGGTAAAAAAGCCGGATTGAAATATTTCAAGGCGGCCCGGAAATTAAAAATATATACAGCCCATTCCCAAGCAAGAGCGTGGGAACAAGAGGGTTGTGCTCTGCCCGTAAACTTAGAACATGCCCAAGAGTTTGTCCCACATGCGGCCAACAAAGCCGGCTTGGGCAACCGCTTCGGTCACTACCAGCGGTTCCTGTTTAAGGATTTTACCATTCAGTACAAACTGCACTGAACCAACCGTTTGGCCTTTTGCCAGGGGGGCAACCAATTTCCCGTTGTATTGGGTAACTACCTGCACGGCGTTTTCAAGGCCACGTGGCACGGTCACGACAACCGGCTCCAGTGAACCCAGGCTGACCTGTTTGATCTCACCTTCCCATACCCGTGGCTGTACCAGGGGTTTGCCTGCTTCGGCAACGGTTTGGCTGGTAAAGTTCTGGAAGCCCCAGTCAAGCAGGGTCTGGCTGACCTGCTCACGCTCACGAACCGAACCGGCCCCCACCACAATGGAAATAATGCGGCGGCCATCACGGATGGCAGTGGAAATAAGGCAATAACCGGCATCATCGGTATGGCCTGTTTTAAGGCCATCTACACCAATATTGCGGTATAGCAAGCCATTGCGGTTAGGCTGCCTGATATTGTTAAAGGTAAACTCGGGCTGGCTGAAATAATGGTAATAGCTGGGGTGATCTTTAATAATGTGCTGGGCCAGTACGGAAAGGTCCCGTACGGTTGTGTAATTATCGGGGGCAGGCAAACCGGTAGGGTCGGCAAAGTTGGTATTGCTCATGCCAAAGGCTTGCGCCTCTTGATTCATTTGGCTTACAAACACGCTTTCACTGCCCGCTACCGTTTCGGCCAACTGTATGGTCGCATCGTTACCCGATTGCACAATCATGCCCTGCAGCAAATCGCCAACGGAAACCTGTTTATTGACCTCGATAAACATGCGTGAACCACCGGTTTTCCAGGCTTTTTCTGACACGGTTACCATTTGGTCAAGGTTAATACGTTTGTCGTCGAGGGCGGAAAACACCAGGCTGGCGGTCATGAGCTTGGTTAATGACGCAGGTGCTATTTTAAGATCGGGCTCGACATTGCCAATGATTTGATTGCTGGTGACATCAAACACCATCCATGCCTTGATGCCCGGGTTGGGTGCCGCCACGCTGGCAAAATCACTGACAACGGGCGTTTGCAAATTGGTCGTGGTAATGCTGGAACGCACTGCGGGCTCGGCTGCCACAACGCTGTTATTACTGATAACCGATGATACTGTCGTACCGTTTACCGTGGTTTGCGCCTGGTCTGGCGTTCTGTTCTGATCATAATAATAGGCACCACCCGCGAGTGCCACTACGATTAAACCAAGGAAAAAGCTACGGAAAGACATAAAAAACGATATCCAGTTAGAGTGGTAAGTTAATTGCAAAAAAAGCGGCAAATTTACTCATCATTATAAGCCCTGTAAACGCGAAATCAGCACCAGTACTGGCCTATTTAAGAATTGGGTCCAGCTTATTTTGTATCAATTTCTTCAGGAGAATGAGATAGCCATGGAAAAAATGGGTTGCCTCGGGCATGACCGTAACCGGAACCTGGTAAGGCCTGATCCAGTCAAAAACTTCCTGCAAGGGAACAACTTCATCTTTTTCCCCATGTACGACCAGCAAATCTTCAGGTAGTTCAATATCCCGATACTGGAACCGCCAGACCGCAGGGCCTATTAACATCATGGTACCGGGTAATGTTTTCTGTGCTTCTTTAAGTTCAGAATACAGTTGTGCCGCCACCGAGGTACCGAATGAGAAACCGGCCAGCACCCACTTCCTGTTGCTTATATCAGGATATTGCCGCTCAATTTGCTGCACTAATAACAGCATATCACGGGTTTCACCCTGCGCTTTGTCGAAACTGCCTTCCGAGGCCCCTACCCCCCTGAAATTGGGTCGTACCGCCACCAGGCCATTCTGGGCGCAGGTTCTTGCGATGGTTGTCACAATTTTATTGTCACGGGTGCCATCATGCAAAGGATGCGGGTGTAACACCAGCGCCCAGCCCTGTATTGGGGTATCGGGCCAATCGATGGCACAATCAATATTACCGGCTTCACCCTGAAAGGTGACTTTTTCTGTTTTAATGGTCATTACTGGCCTAACGGTCCTGTTTTAAGCACATGCGACTTGAATTCTACTGGTGGCTTGCCATTGGCGCCCGGCCTGGCTTCGCTGGGCGGCGTTCCCAGCCAGCCCTGGCCGTGCGCATAGGTAAATATATTAGCCAATAAAACAATAAAAAATAACGTCCGCATGTTTAGTTATTCCATTCAGATCGTGCATAAATACGCAGCCCGTCCAGTACGGGGGATTCGATCTCGTGAACCGTAATTGTAGCAAATCCTTTTACACTGGCTATTTCATTAAGCAGCCTGAGCAACTCGGGCAAAACACCATGCCTGGCACCCCCGGTTACGTATACTTGCGGCGGCTCTCCGGTTTGATCCTGCACCGCTTTCCATTGCCTTACGATGGCCCCTGCCTGTGCCGCAATAATGCCGCTCAGGATGGCATCATGCGTACTGTGCGGGAAAGCCGGTGGCAATTCGCTTTTGCGCAGGTCAATAGCTGGCAGGTTGGCAGTCCCTTTGTGCAGGCTGGCGCGCATTAGCATCACCCCCGGGAAGATCAGGCCCCCCATAAAGGTGTTGTCATGATCAATGGCATCAACGGTAGTTGCCGTACCAAAACTGACCAGCATGGCGGGCAAGGCAGGATTGTCGCGATGCTCGGAAATACCCAACAGACCCATCCAGCGGTCGGCCCCCAGCTCCTGCGGGTTGGTATAACTGTTTTTAAGGTGCATGGTTTTGGCTTGTGCCGTAAGCCAGCTAACGGGACAGGACGCAGGCAAGGCATTTTGTATCTGCACAGCGATTTCTTCACCGGCCACATTGACGCCCATTGCCCTGCTTGGTGTTTCGGGCAAGGTTTTGCACCATTCATGCAGTTTTTCGATATGATCGTGCTCAAACACCAGCAAGTCTTCCGTTTGCCGGAACTGGTTAAGCAGATAACTGACTTTTATACGGGTATTGCCCGCATCAATGAGAAGCATAAGCATGGTTTGCTCCTAAATGGCATGACGGGCACGAATGCTGATTTCACCCGTATTGATGAAATGCTGTCCGCGCTCATTTTCCACCACCAGGCAAGCCTGTTCGTTAAGACC
>JAAYHN010000250.1 GCA_012735395.1 Alcaligenaceae bacterium
GCTGGCGACCTGACTGCATCGCTCACTTCACAGGCGAACCGGGCGTGTCCCGCCCTTAAAACATTAATCGCACCGACTACATCGGCATGATCTTCAAAACTGCACTCAACGCAATGAAATTGGGCTTGTGTCTGGCGATTGTCTTTGGAGATCTTAATGGTAAAATGCCAACATGAATAGGGCCAAAATCGGTAAAACTGCGATTATTACTTATATAAAAATATAATATGACAACAAAAATTCTTATTGTTCGCTCTTCCTCCCTGGGAGACCTGGTGCATATGTTGCCGGCCATTTCCGATATTGCCCAACATATTCCCAACGCGCAAATTGACTGGGTTGCCGAAGAAGCCTTTGCAGAAATTCCTTCCTGGCATCCGGCCGTGCATGAAGTCATCAGGGTGGCGCACCGGCGCTGGCGCAAAACCTGGTGGGCTGCAACCACCCGGCAAGAGCGGGCGGCCTTAAAGCGCAAACTGAATGGCACACAATACGATATCGTGCTGGATATGCAGGCATTAATGAAATCTGCCTGGATTGTGCGTCAGACACGCGGTGTCAAGCATGGGCTTGACTGGAAATCCGCCCGGGAGTCCCTGGCTTCCCTGTTTTACGATATCAAGCACACTATTGCCTTCTGGCAACCGGCGGTTACCCGTCAAAGAATGCTGGCAGCGGCAACCTTTGGCTATCAATATGAAGGGGAGCCCGATTTTGGTTTGCAGCAATTCACCAATGGCGTTGCCATCCAGGATTATGCCGTTATCATGCCCTCGGCCAGTCGTGAAGATAAATTATGGCCGGTATCCGACTGGCATGCCGTATTCCGGGAACTGAACGCAATGGGTTTAAGCCTGAAATTGCTGGCGGGTAACGAAAAAGAAACCGAACGTGCCAAAGACCTGGTGAAAGATTTTCCCAATGCTGAAATTTTGCCGCGCATGTCTTTAACCGATGTGGCCAAAGTAATTGCACCCGCACGCATTATGATTGGGCTTGATAGCGGTTTAACCCACCTGTCTGCGGCACTGGAGCGACCCACTATCGGTATTTACAGTGCCTCAACACCGGTTCGTACGCCCTTGGTCGGGAGCGCCTTTACTGCCAGCCTGGGTGATCGTGGTATTCCGCCTTCACGCGAGATGGTGTTGTCAAAATTAAAACAGGCGCTGGCAGGCTGATATGAACCGTTTTTTCTATACCAATACGCTGCGCCTTATTTCACCCGTTGCCTTATGGTTGCTGGAGCGACGTGCCCGCAAGGCGGGGGGGAAATGGGAAATCCGGAGTGATGAACGGTTTGGCCGCTACTCTTACGCCAGCCAGGACAATAATGTGTCTTCTGAAGATGGCGAAGGGTATGCCGAGTCGGTTTTCAGTTTCAGAAGGCCGGTTTGGGTGCATGCCGTCAGTCTTGGAGAAACCCGTGCGGCACACCCGCTGATTCAGGCCTTGCTTGACCAGGGCTACCCGGTATTGCTTACCCATATGACGGCAACCGGCAGGCTTCAGGGCGGCCGCATGTTTGCCGAAGCCATCGGCCAGGGTATGTTAACCCAGGCTTGGGTTCCCTATGATTTCCCCGAGGCAGTGCGTGGTTTTATCGAGCACTGGAAACCCCGTTGCGGTATTCTGATCGAGCGTGAAATCTGGCCCAATATGGTGGCAGAGGCCAATCGTCTTAAAATGCCGTTAATCGTTGCCAGCGCACGGTTTTCCGAGTCAGCCCTGAAACAGGCCCAGTGGCTGGGCAGTGTGATGCGTAATGCCCTGGCGGGGCTTGACCTTGTGCTTACCCAAACCCGGTTCGATTCGGCACGACTTGAAATACTGGGCGTAAAACGCATGCAGGTGGTGGGCAACCTGAAGTTTGACCTGAATATATCTTACGGGCAGGTACATACCGGCCAAGTGGTGCGTGAAGTGATCAACCGGCAGGTATTGGCCATTGCCAGTACGCGCGATGGTGAAGAAGAAAGCTTCCTTAAAGTGATCAAGGCGGTGGTTAAACAGCATCAGATCCAGCAGGAAGAAGGGCGTCAGGTGCCCGATCTGCCCCTGTTCATGATTATTCCCCGTCATCCGCAACGTTTCCGTGAAGTGGAAACATTAATACAGCAAAGTGGGCTGAGCTATGCGTGCCGCTCACAGAATCCGCTTGATAATGATCTCAAGAAAATCAATGTGCTGTTATGTGACAGTGTGGGTGAAATGTTCTTTTATTATGCCATGTCCGACTTGGCTATTGTGGCAGGCAGTTTCGGGATGTTTGGTGGCCAGAATCATATAGAAGCCTGTGCGCTGGGCGTGCCGGTTATTGTTGGCCCGCACACCGATAATTTTGAACAGGCGGTAGACGATGCCTTGTCAGAAGGGGCGGCCCGCCGTACCCAGGATGCCGAAGAAGCCATTTTGCTGGCGCTTAAAATTCTGGGCAATGAAGAGCAGCGTCTGGGCATGAGCAAGGCGGCCAAACAGTGGCTGTCGCTGCATGAGGGTGCCACTGACAGAATCATGAGTGCGCTTAAACCCTATCTACGTTAGTAATTTTCAAGAGCTATTTGTAATGACCATATTGCCTAGTGTAAGCATGTTGCAGCGGACCTTGTTCACTGCACTGCCTGAATTCGCCTCTATTGCCTGGGTTGAACAGATTGATTCAACCAATATCCACCTTATGCAAGAGGCCAGGAACCCGCAAAGCCAACTGGCCAGGCCCGCATTGATTGGGGCGCATCACCAGCAAAAAGGCAAGGGACGCAGTGGTCGCCAATGGGTTGATAATGCCGGTGCCACGCTTATGTTTTCCTGTGCTTACGATGTTTTCCTGAAACCGATGCAATTGCCCATGCTGGCACCGGTGGCGGGTATCGTTGCCTGCGAACAGCTGCGTAAAACGGTGGGTTCCGCGGCACAAAAACGACTCACCATGAAATGGCCCA
>JAAYHN010000251.1 GCA_012735395.1 Alcaligenaceae bacterium
AATTGTATGTCAGTGCCAATGATGGCCTGGCCATGGTGCAAGCCTTGCCAGGCATGTACGATGAGCCATTTGCCGATTCCTCCCAGATTCCAATGGCCCTGGTCACGAAAATGGCACGTCAGTCAGTAACCGTGGCGTTATCGGGTGATGCCGGTGATGAGCTTTTTGGTGGTTATTCCCGTTACCAGCGGGCAGGTATGTGGTGGGATCGCCGTGAGAAAACGCCGCCTTTTCTGCGCTCATTGATTGCGGGCGCCGCCCGGGCGCTCACCCCCCGGTTTAGCGGCAATAAACAGGATAAATTGCAAAAACTGAATGAAGTGCTTCGTGCGGCTGATGCCGTGGATTTTTACCGGCAATTTGTTTCATACTGGAAAGATCCGGCCAGCGTTGTCTTGGGAGGCAGTGAACCCAAAACGGCTTTTTCCCTGCCGGCGGTAGGGTCCTTTCTGGAAACCGCGATGGTCATTGATACGGTTTCCTATTTGCCCGATGATATTCTGGTCAAGGTAGATCGGGCAGCCATGGCATACTCGCTGGAAACACGTGTGCCCCTGCTGGATCCGCGCGTATTTGAATTTGCCTGGGGGCTGGAAGATAAATACCGGCTGCGCGATGGCGAGAATAAATGGATACTGAAGCAGTTATTGCACCGGATGGTGCCCCGTCACTTGCTGGACCGGCCTAAAAAAGGTTTTTCCGTTCCTATGGATGAATGGTTAAGAGGCTCCTTGCGAGACTGGGCTGCCGGCTTGCTGGACCCGGTCCGTTTGCGGGAACAGGGCCTGCTTGATGCCGGCCTGATACAGCAACGCTGGCAGCAGCATCAGGCCGGGCAGTTCGACTGGAGCAAACATTTGTGGGGTGTATTAATGCTGCAGGCATGGATGGATCATCATGCCATTCGGGCCTGAGTACGGTCCAGGGCAGTTTTGAGTAGGAAGCAAGTATTATGAAAATCATGTTGCTGGTCAGTTCAATGAATGCCGGTGGTGCCGAAAGGGTGGCTGCAACATTGGCTAATGCCTGGGTCAGGCAGGGGCATCAAGTGGTGCTCATGCCCTGTTTTTCCAAAGGCAGTGGCATTTCGTTTTATCCTCTTGATGCGGCTGTTCAGGTGAAATGGCTGGCCGATGACCTGCCCCGCCAGAAATGGCTGGGACGGCTTGGCAAACCCCTGATTCTCAGGAAACGTTTTAAACATGAACGGCCCGATGTCATTATTTCTTTCCTGACCAACGTCAATGTCACGGCCCTGCTGGCCGGAAAAGGCCTGGGTATTCCTGTTATTGTTTGTGAAAGAACCAACCCTGTTGTTAGCAATAATACGGGGCCGTTACTGAAAACCCTGCGCAATAAACTGTATCCCCTTGCCGATGCCGTTATGATCCAGACAGAAGCGGCGGCGCGGTCTTTTGTTGAAGATGTCTTGCCCGGCTTAAGTAAGGTGGTGGTTATTCCGAACCCGTTGCCCGATGGCATTGAAAAAATGATTTCAGGCAATATCGCCTGCTGTTGTGATGCCTCCGAGCGTAAAGTCCTGGCTGCGATGGGGCGCTTTGTGCCTGCCAAACAATTTGATTTGCTGGTTGATGTGTTTGCCAGTGTGGCACCGGACTACCCTGACTGGGATTTATGCATCTGGGGCGATGGCCCCCAACGACAGGTATTGCTTGATAAAACCAGGAAAATGACGTGTGCATCACGTATTAGCTTGCCCGGTAAAACCAGTGAACCCTGGAAGGTTTTGTCACATGCCCAGGCTTTTGTCATGACATCCCGGGTAGAGGGGTTTCCGAATGTATTGCTTGAGGCCATGGCATTGGGTTTGCCCGTTATCAGTTTTGATTGCCCCAGCGGGCCGGCAGAATTAACCAAACAGGGCACGGTGGGGCTGCTGGTGCGGCTGAATGACAGGCTGGAGCTGGAAAAGGCAATCAGGCGGCTGCTAGGCGATGAAGAATATCGTGGCGTGTTGGGGCAAAGGGGCAAACAATCGGTGTGGGCCCGTTATAAGCTGGATGAGGTACTGTTGCAATGGGATCAACTGTTTGAACAGGTGGGGGCACCGGTTGCCATCAAATCCGAAGCCAAACTGCAGGTTGAATCTGAATGAATAAAGAGAAGAAACTGCATGTTGTGCATCTGATTAGCGGTCTTGGGCAAGGAGGCGCAGAATCGGTTCTGTATCGCCTGGTTGCCTGGCCGGATCCTGATCTGGAGCATACGGTGGTGTCCTTTGCCGATGCGGGCATCTATGGTGAACGGTTTGCGGCAGCCGGTGTCAGTTTAAAAACACTGGGCATGACACCAGGCCGTTTGTCCCTGGGCGATTTTCGGAAACTGAAAAAATGCCTGGTGCAATTACAGCCTGATGTGATCCAGACCTGGATGTATCATGCCGATTTGATTGGTGGTGTTGCCGCCCGTTTAAGTGGCTGTAAACATATTGCCTGGGGTATCCGTAACTCGGGCGCCAGTCTGGCAAAAAGCAGCCGCTCTGCCTATTGGTTTGCCCGTATCAGTGGCCTGCTTTCCCGCTGGATTCCACAGCGCATTATCTGCTGTGCCGAAGATGCGCGCAAGCGTCATATCCAGTGGGGGTATTGCCCTGAAAAAATGCGTGTCATCCAGAACGGTTATGATCTGTCACGCTGGAACAGGGATCTCCCGGCAAGGCAGGCATTAAGGGAGCAATGGCAGCTCAGTGATGATACACCCGTGATTGGTTTTGTGGCGCGCTGGAACCCCCTGAAAGATCATGCCACCCTGATAAAGGCACTGGCCATAGGTGTTAAACAGCAACCCGGTTTACGTTGTGTGCTGGTGGGGTTGGGTATGGATACCGGTAACCCGGCCTTAATGCGTTTACTGGCAGAGCATGAGCTGCTTGAGCATGTCATTTTATTGGGTATGCGTGACGATGTGCCACAAATTATGAGTGCGCTAGATTTGCATGTGCTATCCAGTATTGCAGAAGGCTTTCCCAATGTGGTGGCGGAAGCCATGGCATGTGGTGTACCCAATGTGGTTACCAATGTCGGTGATGCCGCATTGATTGTGGGCAGTGAGGGCTGGGTCGTGCCGCCTTCTGATCCCGGGAAGCTGGCAGAGGCAATCGTGCTGGCCCTGGACCTTATCAGACAATCGGATCGGGACGTTTTGTCCCGCAAAGTAAGAGGGCACGTCATGAATGAATTCAGTCTGGAAAAAATGGTGGGAAACTACAAAAAAAACTGGCTGGAAATGCGTAATTTACAAGATGAAAAAGGTAATTGATCATGTCCGGAAAAATACTTTTTGTGGTAAATAACCCGGCTTTTTTTCTTTCCCATCGTTTGCCCATTGCCCTGAAAGCAAAAGAAGAAGGGTATGAAGTGGCTATTGCCACCATGCCAGGAGAGTCGGTTGCCCAAATAGTGGCTCATGGCCTGACGCATTTTGTGATTCCCATGTCGCGTAGCGGGATGAATCCTGCCGGTGAACTTAAAACTATTTATGCGCTGTACCGGCTGTTTCGCAGCTATAAGCCTGATCTGGTGCATCTGGTAACCATCAAGCCTGTGCTATATGGGGGGATTGCCGCCCGGCTGGCAAAAATAAAGGCGGTGGTTTATGCAATTTCCGGGCTGGGATTCATTTTTACCCGGGAGCGTAAAGGCATAGACTGGGTAAGGCAGGTCACCCAGACGCTTTACCGGCTGGCCTTGGGGCACTCCAATAGCAGGGTGATTGTACAAAATGATAATGACCGGAAAATCCTGCTGCAGATGAATGCCATGCAGGAAGGTCAGGCAGTGCGAATCAGGGGCTCCGGGGTTGATGTTGCAAGGTTTGCCGTACAGCCCGAACCCGCCAAACCGCTTGTTGTTACGATGGCGGCCCGTTTATTGAAAGATAAAGGCGTAGGCGAGTTTGTGGAAGCGGCCCGTATTTCGGCAAGCCGGAAAAACCCAATTCGCTGGCAATTGGCTGGTACGCCCGATCCTGGCAATCCTGCTTCGGTGACACAGGCGGAAGTCGATGCTTGGGGCAGTGAGATTATTAAACTGGGAGAGGTAAAAGATATAGCGACCTTGTATGGCCAGTCGCATATTGTGGTGTTGCCTTCTTACCGTGAAGGCTTGCCCAAATCGCTGGTAGAGGCGGCGGCCTGTGGCAGGGCCGTGGTAACGACCGATGTCCCCGGGTGTCGGGATGCCATTGAAATCAATCAGTCCGGCCTGTTGGTGCCCGTAAAAGATGGCAAACAACTTTACGAAGCGGTTGCCAGGCTGGCAGCCGATGATGATCTCAGGTTGCGTATGGGGCAGGAGGGCCGGATATTGGCGCTGTCCGAGTTTGATATTCGCAAGGTGGTGGCAAAACACCTTGCGATCTATCGTGAGCTTCTTGCCTGAAGCTTTAATGGTTTAAGCTTTAAAACGGCAGTTTGGCTGCAGGCGCATAGCGCGAGAATACCTGCTTGAACTCGTTTTGAATGCGGGCCAGTGCTTCGTGATTGCTGGCTTCAAAACGCAGCACTACCACCGGTGTTGTATTGGAAGCGCGTGCCAGGCCAAATCCGTCCTCGTATTCCGCCCGGACACCGTCAATGGTATTGATTTCCCTTGCAGTGCTGAAAGAGGCCTGTTCCTGCAGGGTTTTAATCAGGGCGTGTGGCTGGCCTTCTTCCATTTCCAGTTTTAACTCAGGGGTAGATATGTCTTCGGGAATCGCGTTCAGGATATCACTGGGGTTTTCCGAGCGGGACAGGATTTCCAGTAAACGGGCACCGGTATAAAGGCCATCATCAAAGCCGTACCAGCGTTCCTTGAAGAAAATATGCCCGCTCATTTCGCCCGCCAGCGGGGCACCGGTATCGGCCAGTTTGGCCTTGATCAGGGAATGGCCGGTTTGCCACATTAAAGGCTTGCCACCCGCAAGGGCGACTTCCTGCGCCACATGACGACTGCATTTGACATCATAAATAATGGTTTCACCGGGGCAGCGTTCAAGCACGTCACGGGCAAATAAAATCAACTGGCGATCGGGCCAGATAATGGTGCCGGTTTTGGTAATGACACCCAGGCGATCGGCATCGCCGTCAAAGGCCAGGCCAATTTCGCAATCGCTGTTTTGTACATGCCTGATCAGGTCCTGGAGATTGTGCGGGTCGGCCGGGTCGGGGTGATGGTTGGGAAAACTGCCGTCAACGTCGCAAAACAGCTCGTCTACTTCACAACCCAGGCTTTTGAACAGGGCGGGAGCCACATTACCACCGACACCATTGCCGCAATCAATGGCGATTTTCATGGGACGGGCCAATTTAACGTCATTACAAATTTGACGGATATATTCAGGAATAATATCTTCGTTGATTTGGCTGCCTTTGGAGGGGCTGGCCGGGGCAGATTCGACAGCCATCATTTCATCGCGCAGTTTCAGCACATCGGCACCGTAAAGGGCCTTGCCGGCCATCATCATTTTAAAGCCATTGTATTCGGGCGGGTTGTGGCTGCCTGTAATGGCAACCGCTGTGCCAATCTTGCGTGCGTAGGCAACAAAATAAACCAATGGGGTGGGAACCTCGCCAAGGTTAATGGTATTAATGCCTTCGTCATGAATGCCTTTTTGCAGGGACTCGGATAACCCGGGGCTGCTGATGCGTCCATCGTAGCCGGTGACAATGGTGGAAATATTGTGCTGTTTTGCCCGGCAGGCCAGTGCCCGACCCAGCAGGTAGGCAAAACCGGGTGTGAGCTGTTCAGTCACTTTGCCCCGGATATCATATGCTTTATAAACACTGGCTGGTAATGATGTTGCCACGAATAAGTCCTTTTATATTAAGAATGCAGAAAGAGGTTTGGCAGTAAAAATCAAATTTGGTTAGAATGAAAGAAATCAAATTTAAGCTATTATAAAACCGGCAAGCGGTCAGTTGCGGTTTTATGGCTTTCTTATTCTTTACAGGTTGTTATCATGGATGTATTAGCGGTTTTAAAGGAAATTGTGGGCGCAGAGCATGTTCTTACTGGAGAGCAGGCGCAAAGTTACCTGACAGACTGGCGTGGCCGTTATACCGGCAAGGCGCAGGCGGTGGTCCGGCCCGGTTCGGCCGAAGAAGTCGCGCAACTGGTAAAAACGTGTGTCCAGTATGATATTCCGGTTGTGCCGCAAGGTGGCAATACCGGTTTGTGTGGTGGCGCAACACCCAATAACAAGGGGGATGCCATTGTTATCGTGCTAACCCGGTTGAACAAGATCCTGGAAATTGACACCGATAATGACACCATGACCGTACAGGCGGGTTGTATCCTGCAGTCGGTCCAAGAGGCGGCAGCCCAGGCAGGTCGCCTGTTTCCTTTAAGCCTGGCGGCAGAGGGCAGTTGCACTATTGGCGGGAACCTGGCCACCAATGCGGGCGGGACCCAGGTCTTGCGTTATGGCAATGCCCGTGACCTGGCACTTGGCTTGCAGGTCGTCACGGCCGATGGCGAAATCTGGGAAGGCCTGCGCGGTTTGCGCAAAGACAATACCGGTTACGATCTTCGCAACTTGTACATTGGCAGTGAAGGAACGCTGGGCATTATTACCGCCGCAACGCTCAAGCTGTATCCGCAGCCGGTTGCCAAATGCACGGCGTTGCTGGCGTTCAATGATATTTTTGATGCCATTAAAATGCTTTCACGTGCCCGTAATGGTTTTGGTGCCTCATTAACCGGTTTTGAGTTAATGTCCAATTACTGCCTGCACCTGGTGCCCGGTGTGTTCCCCCAGCAAAAGCTGCCATTTGAAGGCCCCAGCCTTGAGTGCGAATGGTATGCCTTGCTTGAGATCTCTGACAGTGAAAGTGCCGAACATGCCCGTGAGCGTTTCGAACTGGTAGTGGGCGAAGCCATTGAAGATGGCGAGGTGCTGGATGCCGTGATTGCCGAATCCATCCAGCAAAGTAAAGATCTATGGCATTTGCGTGAAAGCATTCCGCTGGCCGAGGCGGAAACGGGGAAAGGCATCAAGCATGATGTCTCCATTCCGGTTTCCAAAATGGCTGAATTCGTGGAAAAAACCAATAGCCTGCTGCAGGCCCGTTTTCCTGGGGTGCGTCATATTATTTTTGGCCATTTGGGTGATGGTAACCTGCACTATAACGTGGGTGCCCCGCTGGGGCAGGAAGAGGGTTTCCTGGCCAGGCAGAAAGACGTTTATGAAGTGGTGCACGACAGCGTGTACGCCTTCAATGGTTCCATCAGTGCCGAGCACGGTGTGGGACAGCTGAAAAAGGATATTCTGCCAAATTACAAATCAGCGACAGAGTTATCGCTGATGCGTAAAATCAAACGGGCACTGGACCCGAATGGCATTATGAATCCGGGCAAAGTGATCAGTAACGTTGACATTTAGGGCAGTAATAAGTGGCACGCTGGCCCTGAATGATTTTCGTGATTGGCGTGGCACATACCTTGCAGGGTAAACCTGCCTTGTCATAAACCGCGGCATGAATCTCAAAATAGGCACCCACCTCACCATTGGTGCCTGTGTAGTCTTTGAGGGTGCTGCCGCCCGACTCCAGTGCGGCATTCAGGGTCTGGAGAATGGCCTGGTGCAGGCGTTTGCAACGGGCCAGTGAAATGCTGCCGGCGGCTGTTTTAGGGTTTATTCTGGCCCTGAAGAGGCTTTCAGAAGCATAAATATTGCCTACCCCCACCACAATATCACCGCTTAACAACACGGTTTTAATGGCACTTTGCCGGTTTTGCAGCATTTGGTGCAAATAGGCTGCCGTAAACTGGGGGTCAAAAGGCTCAATACCCAGATTGGCCAGTAAAGTATGGGACTGGATATTGCCTGTTTTGGCCGGGTGCCATAAAACTGCACCAAAACGCCGGGGGTCGTTCAGGCGGAACTCGGCATTGTCAAAGATGAATTCGACATGGTCATGCTTGAGCAGGAATTCGCCCGGGGCAACGCGCCGGATTGAACCCGACATACCCAGGTGGATAATAAGAACGCCATGTTCAAACTGTAGCAGTAGATATTTTCCCCGGCGCAGGCAGGCTTGCAGGGTATATCCTTGCAGGGTTTCATTTAAATTGGCGGGAACCGGCCACCGGAACTGGTGGTGATGAACCCGGATGGCTTTCAGCTGGTGGCCGCTTATGACCGCGTCAAGGCCCCGTCGGGTGGTTTCTACTTCAGGTAATTCAGGCATGGTAAAAAATGATGTGTTGCTTTTTTATGGTGGGTGAATGGATTAAACACCTTGGTTAAAAAGGTTTTTTCTGTAATTCTACCTAAGAATGATACTATCTATATGCATTAAAATTTATATTCCTTAATATGAACTTTTTCTGGTATGGCCATTGTTTGTTGTGACTGTTTTTAGAAAAATTCTTCTTGCCGGCGCAGTATCGCTTTCCATTTCATGGGGTGCCCCCCTGTTGGCGCAAACCGGGCCATTGTCCAATATGACCCAATTGCAGGCGGCGCTTGATTTCGTGCCGTCCTATAAAATAGGGCCGGTCGAACTGGTCGATCACACCGATGCTGAAGATATTCTCAGCTTGCTGGTTGTCGAGTTTGCCATCCAGGAAGAAAAATTCGAGCTGGCGGCACAAACCGCCTTGGATTTTGCGCACGAAAAAAATGATGCGCATATGGCCCAAAAAGCCATGCAATTGTATCTGGCGGGGGGCGCAACCCAGAAGGCTGCCGAGGCGGCAAAGTTGTGGTACAGGCTTGATCCCGAAGACGAAGAGGCTTCTGCAACGGCATTGGCGCTGGCTGCCTCAAGCGGCGAAATTGAAGGCCTGGTCAATGCCCTGAAATTACGCTTCAGGCAGGCTAAAAACAAAGAGCAGGCCATTTATCAAACCGCTTCCATTGTTGCCCGCATGAATAATAAACGGGATGCACTGGAAACCTTCGAGATGGTCGTGCAGGAAGAGGCCGCTGAAATGTCAACGGCTTATATGTTAATGGCAGATTTGGCCCATCAGGCCAGGAACCATGAAAAGGCCTGGCAATCAGCCACGAAAGCACTGGAGCTGGATGCCGCATCCGATGCCTCTGCCGAGCGTGTCTTGCAATACGGGCAATTAAATCATGCCGAAGAAGCCATGAGGCTTGTTGGGCAGTTTATTCAAAACAATCCCAATGCCAGAAGACTGCGCCTGTTGTATACCAGCGAGCTGGTTAATGCCAAAGAGTATGATGCGGCCATTCATGAACTGAAGGAAATGGAAAAAAGCTTTCCTGAAGATTTTGATTTGCTGTACATGGAGGCACAGGTTTATTATCAGGCACAAAAACTGGCGCAGGCAAAAAAATTGCTGAATCAGTTCCTTGAAGTGCAGGTTCAGCGGCGTGAGGCTTTGCCAGATGCGGAAACCGATGCGCAGGGACAGGCCTCTGATGCCAGAATTTTGCTGGCGCAAATTTATGAAGAAGAAAAAAATTATCGGGCAGCCATTGCGCAACTGGAAAAAATAGATGAGCCCACTGCCTTGCTGCAGGTAAAAATGCAAATTGCCGTCTTGTATGGAAAAATGGGCAGCTATACAAAAGCCTCTGAGTTATTGCAATCACTTAAGCCTGAAAATGAAGAGGATGTTATCCGGATACGCCTGACGCAGGCCCAAATTTACCGGGATGCGGGCCGGACAGACCGGGCCATTAACTATTTACGCTCGGCAGACAGCGAAATACCAGGCAATATATTTATCAAATACGACCTTGCAATGATGTACGAGCAGCAGGGGCGCTTTGAAGAAATGGAAAAGCTGCTCAGGGAAATCATTTCCCTGCGGCCTTCTTCGCCAGATGCCTACAATGCGCTGGGCTATGTTTTTGCCGATCGTAATATGCATCTTGAAGAAGCACAGGTCCTGCTTGAAAGGGCGGTAGCCCTGGCACCGGGAAATCCATTTATTCTGGATAGCATGGGGTGGCTTCAATTTCGCTTGGGTAACCTTGAGTTGGCTCTCGAATATCTGGAAAATGCCTTTGAATTATCTGAACAGGCCGATATCGCCGCCCATCTTGGCGAGGTGCTTTGGCAAAAAGGGCAAAAAGACAAGGCCCGGGAAATTTTCAGGAAAGGCCGTGCAATAGAAAAGCAAAACAAGGTACTGGAAGATACAATAAAGCGTTTGGGCGTATCTATGCGGGATAAATAATGAAGCTTTTCAATCAATTCTTTCGTGCTTTCGCCGTGCTTTCACTGGCCGGTTTGCTGGCGGCGTGTGCGCCAACCATTAAAATACCCGATGAAGCGGGGGTTTATTCGCGTGCGGGCCGGTTTGCCCTGAATGTACTGGATAAAACAAGCGACCGTAATAAAGATGCCGTACAGGGCGGTTTCGTATGGCTCGACAGCAATGAAAGGTTGACGCTTGACTTAAGAAACCCCTTGGGTTCAACGCTGGCCCGGGTATCGGTAACACAGGACAGTGCCGTATTAACTCATGCCAATGGAGAGCAGCTGGTGGCCTCCGACCCTGATGCCCTGGTGGCCGAGGTTTTGGGTAATGCCATACCCGTTAATGGCCTGCGTTATTGGCTCAAGGGGCAGGTTGCGCCAGGGCCGGTTGCTGCCATTAAGCGGGATGCCGGGCAAAACCTGGTTTCCTTCACACAGTCTGGCTGGCAGGTTAACCTGTCTGATTACGATGGCAAAGGGCCACGCAGGCTGGGCATGGAGCGTAATGAAACGCTGGAAGCGATTACCGTGCGTTTGGTTATAAGCGAAGAATAAGGCCGGTATGAAGCATCTGTATGACGTGCCGGCACCGGCCAAACTGAATCTTTTCTTGCATGTGACTGGCCGTCGCAATGATGGCTATCACTTGCTGCAAACGGTTTTTGTATTTATTGACCTGGCCGACCGCCTGCAGTTTGAATTGCGCCATGACGGTGTCATTCACCGGCAAACCGAATTGCCGGGTGTGGCCCATGACAGCGACCTGATTGTGCGGGCGGCCCGCGCCTTGCAGCAGGCCACCGGAACCCGCCTGGGTGCCACCATTCATGTCCAGAAAAACATTCCTGCCGGGGGCGGCCTTGGTGGTGGTTCCAGTGATGCGGCAAGCACCTTGCTTGCATTAAACCGCCTGTGGAATACCGGGCTCACCCGTGCCGCATTACAGCAAATTGCACTTCCCCTTGGGGCCGATGTGCCTGTGTTTGTGTTCGGGCAAAATACCTTTGCCGAGGGAATTGGCGAGCAGTTTAGCGCCTGTCGCGTTCCTGAGCAGGCTTATCTTGTTTTTCAGCCAAAAGTGAGTGTGCCGACACCGGCCATTTTTACTGATCCCTCTTTGTGCCGCAATACGCCCACGGTAACCGTGGAGCAGGTTCAGCACGCTTTGTGTTCACCGCCAGGTTCTGCCGTAATCCAACCGGTTTTTTTTGGACATAACGATCTTGAAGTGGTGGCTCGCCGTCAATATCCCCAATTACAGCGGCTGGTAGCGTGGCTGGAAGCCCACGGGGTAAAGGCGCGCATGACAGGGTCGGGAGGATGTTTCTTCGCGCCTTATTATTCTTATGATGAGGCGGTAAAGGTACAGCAGGAGTTATGCCTTGATCTGCCTGCGTTTAATAAGGCAAGCGGTCATGTTCTGGGGCAGATGATTGTGGCTAAAGGCTTGGCATCCCACCCATTGCTTCATTGGGTAAAAGATTAAGTCATAATCATAAAAAGTTATTGGATTTTCTTTTAATAGGGTTTTGGTCCGGTAAAAATAAAATTCAATTTATTAAGCAACTCAAAAAAACAATTTTTTTAGTATTAATGATGTTTTGTTGTCGGTTTGATACAAAAACACCTGAATGTTGAATAAATGACACAAGGG
>JAAYHN010000252.1 GCA_012735395.1 Alcaligenaceae bacterium
CAAATACTGGAGAATTGTTCTGATGAAGAAATGAACGTCTTTCAAACCGTTCTGAAAAAAATGGAAGACAATGTCCATAAGATCGTTGATTGAATCCATCCCTCCGGGGTCACCCGGACTTGAACTGACCCCAAAAAGTTGGACACTTATTCGTGGGAATGCATACCCGCAGACACGCCCGCATCCTGCTTCAAGCGGGCAATAAACAAAGGGTCATATTTGGGTGCACGAACCCGCTTCCGGTTGGCTTCAGGCTGGGTTAACGGTTCAGCCACTTGCTTCGTACTATTTCTGGATTCCAGGGCAAGCCGCTGGTAAATGAAAGTGCCTTCTCGTTTCCAGGCTATTTCTTCGGGTTTTAATGGACGCACGACACTGGCGGGGGACCCCAGTGCCAGATGGCCTGCTGGAATTTCCATGGAAGCCTTTAAAAAAGACATGGCGCCAATAATGGCATTTTCACCAATCACCACCCTGTCCATGATCACGGAGTTCATGCCTACCATTGCATTTTTACCTACCCGGCAGCCATGCAATATCGTGCCATGACCAATATGACCTTCTTCCTCCACAACAACCTCAGCATCAGGAAAACTGTGCGCCACGCAATTATCCTGAAAGTTTGCCCCCGCCAGTAGCTGGATACGGCCAAAATCACCTCGCAATACCGCGCCCGGCCCCACATAACAGGCCGGACCAATCAGCACATCACCAATCAACGTGGCGGCAGGATGGACATAAGCAGATGGATCAACAACCGGAATCACACCCTCAAAAGAAAAAATCTGAGCCATTAAATAAATACCCCCAATGATTGGCAATCATAATCAAAACACTGTTTTATATATTACTGAACACGTAACCCCAGCGCCTGAAAACTGTTTTTAACCAACGACTCCCAGCGTTTCAATTGGTTTTCAGTGCTTTCATGACGCAATCCCAGCTTGCGCAACATATCATATCGTTCGGCATTCTGCTGACCGAAACCGGCCGCAACCCTGGGGTACCAATAATCCACGCTTTGCTGCAAAGACTGTTGATGTTCACCGGTTTTAAGCAGCAACGCCAACCCCTCTTGTGACAGCCTGGTGTGTTCTTGCTCGCGTGGCGAGATTTCGCGGAAAACCGTTGCCAATGGATCATACGAAACACGACCCAGCTCTTCAAGCTGGACTTGTGCCGCCAGGCCTTGCAGCGCAGTCATTACCAGCGCATCAGCCCAGTTAAGCAGCGGAAAGTAAAACACGGGCAAACGCATATCCGCCGCCTGGCGCTCTTTAGGCACCTCGCTGTCACGATGAAGGCGGAATGCCCAGTCGTGCTGCTTTTCATAACGTTCGGCATCGGTGCCAAACGCACTTAAAATCCGTAATACCCGCTGGGCATGATCGGCTTTTTCCAGTGTAATACGGCTGGCCGCAATGCGCGCTTTAATATCCGGCGCAAAATTAATGGATGAGGCAAAACCAGCCGAAGCAGCCAATTCACTATCCACAAACACAAACATCATGCGCAGTAATTCGGCACGGTAACGGGCCGGTGCATTTTCAGGAGAACTGAAGACGCCCCCCTGGGCCAGATACGCTTCAACTTTCATGTTATCAAACATCCTGCTGCTCCTTATTCGTCAAAACTGACGGTAACCCGATCACTCTGGGGATAACACTGGCACGTCAGCACATAACCCTGCTCTACTTCGTAATCTTCCAGTGCATGGTTAACAGCCATCTCAATTTCACCTTCCAGCACCTTGGCTTTACAAGTGGAACAAATACCCGCTTTACAGGCATAAGGGGCATCCATCTTGTTTTCCAGTGCGGCCTCCAGCAAACTTTGTCCTTCTTTGGGGAACTCAAAAGTATGGGCCACGCCATCCAGGGTGACGGTTGCCACGCATTGGTCAGCGGCAGTGCGTGTGGCCGATTTTGTAACTGGGCGGCTGGCACGACCAGGCTGTGATGATGCAAAAAGTTCAAACTTGATATTTTCTTTAGCCAGCCCATGCGCTTTCAGGGCATCGGCAATGGTAAGCATCATGGCCTCAGGGCCACAAATGAAGGCGGTATGGACATGCTCCAGATTAATCCAGCTGTTAAACAGCGCGCTACATTTTTCGCTGTTGATGCGACCTGAAAACACCTCGTTTTCCTGCCCTTCGCTTTCAAGAAAATGGATAATCGAAAAACGTCCCATATACTCGTTTTTCAGGTCTTCCAGCTCTTCGCGAAACATAATGGAACCCACCTGGCGATTGGCGTAAACCAGTGTAAAACTGCTCAATGGCTCTTGTGCCAGGGTGCTTTTGATGATGGACAGTAATGGGGTAATACCACTACCACCGGCAAATCCCAAATAATGCCGCTTGTTTTCAGACGCCAGCGGTATATGAAAACTGCCCATGGGCGGCATTGCTTCCAGTACGGTACCGGCACTCAGGTTTTCATTGGCCCAGGTAGAAAAAGCACCACCATCCACCCGTTTAATGCCCACCCGTATAACACCCTCATCAGGGGTCGAGCAGATAGAGTACGAACGACGCAGCTCATCACCATCCACACCATGGCGAAAGGTCAGATACTGGCCGGGAATAAACTTGAACAATGCGTCATCTTCCTGACGCGGTTTTAAGGTGACAACAACGGCATCACGGGTGTCGTGATGCACATCCAGAACTTGCAAAGGGTGAAAGCGTGTCATGAGCTCCTCCGCTAATGATTAAATACATTTAAAATAATCAAATGGTTCCAGGC
>JAAYHN010000253.1 GCA_012735395.1 Alcaligenaceae bacterium
AAAGGGTTTATCAAGGCCAAAAAAGTGGCGGTGGTGGTGGCCGGTAATTCCAGTGTGCTGGCTGAAATGGCCGGTATCCGCCTGCCCATAGAAAGCCATCCCCTGCAGGCTCTGGTTTCAGAACCGGTCAAACCCGTTATCAATACCGTTATCATGTCCAATGCCGTGCATGCCTATATCAGCCAGTCCGATAAGGGTGACCTGGTGATTGGCGCGGGTATAGACCAATATACCGGTTATGGCCAGCGTGGCAGTTTCCATACCATCGAAGGCACCTTGCAGGCCATTGTGGAAATGTTCCCGCAGCTTAGCCGGGTACGCATGAACCGGCAGTGGGGCGGCATTGTTGATGTCACCCCCGATGCCTGCCCGATCATTTCCAAAACCCATGTCAAGGGGCTGTACTTCAATTGTGGCTGGGGCACGGGCGGTTTCAAGGCAACCCCTGGTTCAGGCTGGGTGTTTGCACATACGGTGGCCCATGATGAGCCCCATCCATTGAATGCACCCTTTGCCCTGGACCGTTTTTATACCGGGCACTTGATTGATGAACATGGTGCCGCGGGTGTGGCCCATTAATTCAGGTTTAAAGGAATTGTATGCTGTTAATAACATGTCCATGGTGTGGTAAACGGTCCGAGTCTGAATTTGCCGCAGGTGGTGAGGCAGGCATTGTAAGGCCTGAAAATCCGGCCAGTTTAAGTGATGAGCAATGGGGTGATTATTTATTCATGCGTAAAAACACCCGGGGTGTGCAGCAGGAACAATGGCAGCATGTGCATGGATGCCGTCGCTGGTTTACGCTCGCACGCGATACCGTGAGCTATGCTTTTGTGCCGGAACCTGTACCCGCGCAGGGAGGGGGTAAGGAATGAGCCAGGCATTTCGCATCAAAAGTGGCGGGTTGGTTAACCGGGATAAAAAAATCCGCTTCCAGTTTAACGGTAAAACCTATTATGGCTACGAAGGAGACACCCTGGCATCAGCCCTGCTGGCCAATGGCGTGCATTTTGTGGCGCGCAGCTGGAAGTATCACCGGCCTCGCGGCATCATGACGGCCGGCGTTGAAGAGCCCAATGCAATCGTACAGCTGGAAACCGGTTCTTATGCCATACCCAATGCCAAGGCGACCCGGGTTATGCTGTATAACGACCTGATCGCGCGCAGTGTGAATGTCGAGCCCAGCCTGGAGCATGACAAAATGGCGTTTTTGCAGAAACTGTCCCGTTTTCTGCCTGCCGGCTTTTACTATAAAACCTTTATGTGGCCGCAAAAGTACTGGCCCCTGTTCGAAGAAAAAATCCGTGATGCGGCAGGTCTGGGAACGGTGCCGAAAGCCAGGGATAGCGACCGTTATGAAAAACAATTCATGCATTGTGAGCTGCTGGTGGTGGGAGCGGGGCCCGCAGGCCTGGTTGCTGCCTTAACAGCCGGTAAGGCGGGTATCAGGGTGATTCTGGTCGATGAGCAGGCACAGGCCGGTGGCTCATTGCTGTATCAGGATGAGTTCATTAATGGCATGCCCGCAGCGCAATGGGCGGCAGACATGCAGCAGCAGTTGCAGGCCTTGCCCAATGTACGGTACTTGCCTTACGCCACCGCATTTGGTTATCAGGATCATAATCTGCTTACGGTTAACCAGTGCCTGAGCGACCATTTGCCTGTGGCTGACCGTAAGGGTACGCGTGAACGGGTTCTTAAAATACGGGCAGGCAAGGTTATCCTGGCAACCGGTGCGCATGAAAGGCCGCTGGTTTTTGTCAATAATGATTTGCCCGGGATTATGCTTTCCGGCGCGATTGCCAGGTATGTTAACCAATATGCCATTTTGCCGGGCAAGTCCGCACTGATTTGCACCAATAACGATGAAGCTTACCGTGCCGCGATTGCACTCAGGCAGCATGGTGCCAATGTGACCGTGATAGATGCCCGTCCGGCCTCCGGGGGGACTTTGCCCCAGCGGGCGCATGCCCTGGGGGTTTCAATTTTATTTGAATCGGTCGTGGTTGAGGCATTCAGTGAGCAGTTTGACCATCATATTGAAAAGGTCAGTGTGGCCACTTACCGTAAAGGGCATACCGGAGAGATCATCGCCAATTTATGTTGCGATTTGCTGGGGGTTTCGGGGGGCTGGAATCCGGTGGTGCATCTGTTTGCCCAGTCGGGCGGGAAAGCGCGCTGGTCAGAACAAAAAGCCTGCTTTGTACCCGGTGTTTCGGTGCAGGATACGTATAGTGTTGGCGCTGCCAATGGTGATTTCCTGCTGGCGGAAGCCCTGGCGGACGGGCAACTGGCAGCACAGAAAATACTGGCTCAATTTGGTTTGCCGGCAAAGGCCACCATGAGCTGGGCGCTTGATGTTGTCAGGGAAACACCTATTATGCCTGTGTGGCTGGCCGGTGATCCAGAACAGCTTGCCCGGGTTGAAAAGCAGTTTGTTGATTACCAGAATGATGTGTCTGCCGCGGATATTTATCTGGCTGCCCGTGAGGGGTACGAGTCTATCGAGCATGTCAAGCGCTATACCGCCATGGGGTTTGGTACCGACCAGGGCAAGCTGGGCAACATTAATGGCATGGCCATTCTGGCACAAGCCCTTAAACAAAGTATAGAACAGACGGGGACCACGACGTTCCGTCCCAATTACACTCCGGTTACTTTCGGTGCGATGGCCGGGCGTGAGCTGGGGGCTTTCTTCGAGCCCGTCCGTACCACCTGCATTCATGCCTGGCATGAGGCGCACAGGGCGGTGTTTGAAGATGTGGGCAACTGGAAACGGCCTTTGTATTATCCGCAAGGGGCGGAAGACCTTGACGCGGCGGTCAGGCGGGAGTGCCTTGCCGTACGCAATGGGGTAGGCATGCTTGATGCATCCACCCTGGGTAAAATTGATGTGCGGGGCCCAGATGCCGCCGAATTCCTGAACCGCATGTATACCAATTCCTGGAGCAAGCTTGAGGTTGGCAAGTGCCGGTATGGCTTGATGCTGGATGAAAATGGCATGGTGTTTGACGATGGCGTCAATATCCGGCTGGCTGAAAATCATTACCTGTTAAGCACCACGACCGGTGGCGCGGCGCGCGTGTTGCAGTGGATGGAAAAATGGCTGCAAACCGAGTGGCCTGAACTGAAGGTTTATCTGGCCTCATTAACCGACCATTACTCCACCTTTGCCGTGGCGGGGCCAGACTCGCGTAAGGTGTTGCGTAAGGTTTGCCATGATATTGATTTTTCTGCCCATGCGTTCCCGTTCATGAGCTTCCGGGAGGGCAGCATCAAGGATATTCCGGTGCGTATCATGCGTATCAGCTTTTCGGGTGAGCTTTGTTTCGAGGTTAACGTCCCTTCCAATTATGGGCGTGACGTCTGGGATTGCCTGATGGAAGCCGGTGGCGAGTTCAATATTACGCCTTATGGTACCGAGGCCATGCATGTATTGCGGGCGGAAAAGGGGTTTATTATCGTGGGTCAGGATACTGACGGCTCCATGACCCCGGCCGATCTGGGTATGGATGGCCTGGTGGCAAAAAACAAAGACTTTATTGGCAAGCGCTCACTGTCCAGAAGCCATACCGGTGGTGCCGGCCGTAAACAGTTTGTTGGTTTGCTGGCAGAAGACCCGTTGCTGGTCTTGCCCGAGGGGGCGCAAATATTGCTGTCTGAAACAGAGCGGCGGCCGGCTCCCATGATCGGGCATGTCACTTCCAGTTATTATAGTCCGGTGCTTGATCGCTCGATTGCGCTGGCAGTCGTGAAAGATGGTTTTAGCTTAAAAGGAACGGATGTCAGCGTGTGGTCTGAACAAACCCGGTTTGTTCGTGCGCAGGTTTGCAGTCCGGTCTTTTTTGATGAAGAAGGAAGTCGTCAGCATGTCAATTGATCTGAATATGCAATCACCCTTGGCCCATATGCAGGCTTTGCTGGAGGCAAAGGCCGTGCTGGCGCCAGACCGTTTCCTGTTGCAGGAATTGCCGTTTCGGGAATGGGTGAATTTGCGTGCCGGTTCCGGCCTGGATAAGGTTAACGGGATTTTGCAGGATAATTTTAATCTTGAATTACCTTTGCTGCCTAATACGGTGGTTTCCAGTGAGAGTCATGCAATTTGGTGGCTGGGGCCAGATGAATGGCTTCTTCAGTCCATACAGGAAACAGGCAGGCCAACGCTGGCATTAACACTTCAGGCCGGGCTTGAAAATGTATTTGCCAGGGCGCTGGATGTCAGCAGTGGCTATACCCTGCTTCATTTAAGTGGCAGTGAAGTGGCGGGCGTGCTGAACAAGGGTTGTCCGCTTGACCTGGATGCGTCGGTGTTTGCAGTGGGGCAGTGTGCCCATTCCCATTTTTTCAAGGCGGATATCGCTTTAAGGCCGGTATCTGACGGCTGGCATGTGCTGCTGCGCCGCAGTTTTGCCGGGTATGCGGTACAGATGCTGCTGGATGCCGCGCATGATTGCTATCTGGATGCAGATTGATTGAATGCTTGCTTTCAGAAGTAAAAAAGCAGCCCTGTAACATGTGAATGACAATGCATATGTTACAGGGCTGCCTGGTTTGCCGGTGTGTTTTCAGCCAGAGCGAAAAAACGTACCGTTTACCCGCCCAGTTTCTGTTTCAGGATTTCATTGACCTGGACCGGGTTGGCCTTGCCCTTGGCCGCTTTCATGACTTTGCCCACCAGTGAGTTGAAGGCTTTTTGTTTGCCCGCCCTGAATTCTTCAATGTTTTCGGGGTTGGCAGCCAGCACTTCGTCTATCATGGCGGCAATCGCACCGCTGTCGCTGATTTGTTTCAGGCCTTTGGCTTCAATGATGGCGTCGGCATCGCGCCCGTTTTCACCTTCCCACATGGCTGCAAAAACATCGCGGGCAATTTTGTTGGAGATGGTGTTGTCGATTAAACGCAGCAGCATTTTGGCCAGCTGTTCCGGTGTGACCGGACTGTTTTCAATTTCCAGTTCGGCACGGTTCAGGGCAGCCGTCAATTCACCCATGATCCAGTTGGAAACCAGCTTGGCATTACCTTCGGGCAATGCTTTAAGCGTGTTTTCGAAATAATCGGATACGGCGCGTGAAACGGTTAATTGGGCAGCATCATAGGCAGGCAGGCCCAGTTCGCTGCAATAGCGTTCACGTCGTGCTGCGGGCAGTTCGGGCATACCTGCCTTGACCCGGTCTTTCCATTCCTGCGTAATGACCAGCGGTGGCAGGTCGGGGTCGGGGAAGTAGCGGTAGTCGTGCGCGTCTTCCTTGCTGCGCATGCTGCGGGTTTCGTCGCGGTCGGCGTCGTAGAGCCGGGTTTCCTGCACGACCGTGCCGCCGTCTTCGATGAGTTCGATCTGGCGGCGCGCTTCGTAGAGAATGGCGCGTTCAAGAAAGCGGAAGGAATTGACGTTCTTGATCTCGCAGCGCGTGCCGAATTCCTTCTGGCCGCGCGGCCGCACCGATACGTTGGCGTCGCAGCGGAAGGAGCCTTCCTGCAT
>JAAYHN010000254.1 GCA_012735395.1 Alcaligenaceae bacterium
AAACCCGAATCGATATGGGCGCATAAGGTGTATTAGTTGATAGCAAGCCCCCTGTGTCAGGATAGTTGTCATTTTCCGATTTCAATTTACTCGTTCCAACGCTCTGAAGTGACCCAACAAGTTAAATGGGTGTCCAAATTTTGGGGGACAGTTCAGAGCGTGGGAACGAATAAGGGTTGAATGCGCATCCAACTTTAGGAGGCCAGTCCAACCCGTTAATTACTTAATGCCTTTACAACACGTCCCCCATTGCCATCAACTTCGTTAATTTGCATGGGGCTAATGACCGTTCCCTGTTCAGTAAACGTCACATTACCACCCACCAAGTCAAAGTTTTTACTTTCATTTCTTTGTTTCAGCAAGTTTTCACCGGTAATGGGCTCGCCTTTTTTCTGCAATTCATGGGCTAACAAACCAAATAAGCGGACTGCATTGTAATAGTTAGCGGTATAGGTAGAGGGAAGTTTGTTGAATTTTTGCTTGTAGTCATCTACAAACCGCTTAGTGACTGGGTCTTCCGAGTCCCAATCAACGCTTTGAGAGGTATACAGAAGACCTTTTGCTTCAGGCAAAGAATGAATTTCAGGCATTGAGATGGCACTATAGCTAACTAGCTGCTGGTTGATACCATTATCTCTAAGCTGTTTAACCAGTTGGGCCTGTTGGGCACCGTATGAGGCAATATACACCGCATCGGGATTGGCCGCTCTCACCCTGGCGGCAATGCCACTAAACTGCTGGGCAGAGGCAGGAATAGAAAAAGACTCTACCAGTTCAGCATCAGTATCTTTTAATTCTTTTTTCATCTCCGACAAGATTGCCGCACCCAGTGGGTCATCAACATAAACCAGAACAAAGCGTTTGGCATCTTTTTCATTAACCAGGTAAGGAATCACCGCACTGACTTCATAGTTGGCAAGAGGAATAACGTTCCAGAAGTATGAACCCAGTTCTGCCAGGTCAGGGCCAACACCACCACCGTTAACCATGACCGTTTTAGAGCGGCCCCCAACGGTTGAAATAGCTTTTGAAACGCCCGTAAAGGCCGACATGACATACGGCACTTTAACAACGTTAACCAGTTTGTTCATGCCAATAACGCCCTGCTGGGGCAAGGCCTGGCTATCCTCATATTGCACAGAAAATTTGCCATCCAGCAATTTGTCATTGTTGATGTGTTCAACTGCCAAGTTGGCACCCGAACCAAAAATGTCATAATAAGAGGCATTTAAACCGCTCATGGGGAATAAAGCGCCAATTTTAATGTCCTCGGCAGCATGGGCTGCGGGAAAACTCACCGCCAGGCCAAGCAAACTACTCAAAACCACTTTTTTAAAAACTTTCATTGTAAGTCTCCTCGTTTTTAATTCACTTTTTAACTACGTTTAAGATGATTAACCGCATCAATGGCCTGCGTATATTCACGCGCCAAATTATCAATAATAGTTGAAACGGGTAACAGGCTATCAATCTGGCCAACGCCTTGCCCTGCCCCCCAAATATCTTTCCAGGTTTTTGGTTTTGACCTTCCATCCGCAAAGCTCATCTTGTCTTTATGACCGTCTTTCAGGTTGTCTGGATCCAGTCCAGCCCGTTCAATACTCTCCCTTACATAATTCCCATGTACGCCTGAAAAATAATTGCTGTAAATAATATCTGCTGCATTGGCCTTGACAAGCGCTTCTTTATAGGCCTCACTGGCATTGGCTTCATGGCTTGCAATAAATCGGGTACCCACATAGGCGAAGTCAGCGCCCATGACTTGGGCCGCCAGCACAGCCTTACCCGTTACGATTGAACCGGAAAGTACGATAGGGCCATTAAAAATGCGTCTAACCTCCCCCACTAAAGCCATGGGTGATAATGTACCCGCATGACCACCTGCGCCAGCCGCAACAACAATCAGGCCGTCTACACCGGCTTCCAGTGCTTTTTGAGCGTGCCGAATATTGATCACGTCATGCAGGATAATGCCACCATAGGAATGCACGGCATCAACAATTTCTTTTACCGGTGCCCGTAAAGAGCTGATAATAATTGGCACCTGATGTTTGACACAAGTCGCGACATCTTGCTCCAGACGCACATTCGAGCTGTGAACAATTTGGTTGACGGCGATAGGACCTACGATTTTTTCAGGGTTTTCTTTTTTAAAGGAATCAAGCTCCTCGTTCATTTGAGTTAGCCATTCATCCAGCAATTCTGGCTGGCGGGCGTTAAGGGCAGGAAAGGAACCGACTATACCCGCCTTGCATTGTGCCATGACCAACTCTGGATAGCTGACCGTAAACATGGGAGCCGATATAACAGGCAGCCTGAGATTTTTAAGTACTTGTGGAATATTGTCAGTCTTCGAACCCATTTGATTTTCCTTTAAGTCTGGTGTTTTCATTTTTACCATGTTTGGTTTTTACTGCAGGCCCAGGTTTTTTAACGCCATGTCCCGAAGTTTTCCTTTTTGAATTTTCATGCCATTTGAACCTTGTGTAACGGGATACTCGTTAACAAAGAAAACATTGGCGGGCACTTTAAAGGCAGCCATGACATTTTTGGCCTGCTCAATCAGGTCTTGCTCGTTACATACAATGTTTTGGTCGGCAATCACAAAGGCCACTACTTTTGCAACACCCGCAATATCAACGGCAACTACTTGCGTATCAAGCACCCCTTTGAATTGCTTTAGGGTATCTTCTATTTCAATGGGATTCACCAAAAACCCGGCTAATCGAATGGCATCGCCTTTTCTTGATAAATAAACCAGACTGCCATCAGCTCTTAGAAAGCCGACATCACCGGTCCTGAAATAGCCATCACGCAATAAAACGTTATCTGTTGCCGCTTGATCATTGAAATAACCCATAAACATGCTGGGTGCGATTACTTCTATTTCCCCTGGTTGATTCGCATCTAAAATGGCTCCTGTGTCCACATCACGAATTCTAAACTTGGCCAATGAACCGGCTACCGGAACACCGCCCCCTTTAATCCGCTCTTCAACCGGCAAACTGGAAGATTGTGTTGAAAAAATGGCCAATACTTCACTGGATCCATATAAACCATGCAAGGGAATGCCTTTGCCACAAACTTCAAGTGCAATGGCATCAAAACTGGTGGTGAAGGCACCAAAACCAAAAAGTTCAAGCGAAGGATAAGGCTTTGCTTCCGGGGCCAGTTCGTATAGCCTGCGCACCATTTCATCACTACCAAAGGTATGCGTCACTTTATATTGATTGATCCACTGGGCAGCCTGTTTGGCTTCAAAGTTATCCATCAATACAATCGGGCATCTGGCCGCCATGGCAGCCAGCACACTACATAAGCCAAAAACGCCACACAATGGCAGTTGTGCCAGTAAAACAGAATCTTTTTCATGTAATTTATAGGCTTTGGCACAATGGTAAGCATGATTGACAAGACTTGTTTGTGATTGCATTACCAACTTAGGGCCACTGGTGGTGCCAGAAGTGGCAAACAGGGCCAAGAGTCCATCTGGATTGATTTCTGCGTTCAACTCAATAGGGGCAGTCTTATTAAAATCCAGCCATGAGGTTTTAACACCCGGTAAGGCTGGTACCATGCCAGTGTGATTGTCTTCAATAAAAACAATTTCCTGAAGCGAAGGTATGTCTTTAAAATCAATTGTTTTCAGGACATCTACAAAATTTATTTTTTTAAATGCAGTTTGGGCAATTAAAAAACGCACCTTACTTTTTTTTATTAAATAAGTAATTTCTTCGCTACGATATCGCGTATTGATGGGTAAAATCACAGCCCCTAACTGGGCCGCAGCAAAGAACAACGCCAACCATTCAATACGGCTAACCGCATAAATGGCCACTACATCGCCACGAGCAACGCCCTTATGAACCAACCAGCCCAGGGATTTTTCACATTCACGCAAAAAACCGGCGATACTTATTTCACCACTTGAACCCCAAAACACAACGTCTTCCGGGGTTTCTTTTGCCCAATTTGTTAGCAAATCACTAAAACTGCTTTGCGCCCTACTTCGCATGATTCCTTTCTCCAAAGCCTTGTTGGGTTAAAACAAGGACATCACTTTCACCTTCTTGTACCACTTCCCCATTTTGATTGATCAGTTGAAAACTGCGCTCCAGTTTGCCATTGTTTCCGCTTTTACCCAAAGACTTATTCAAAATGGTTAATTTCAAATGCAGGGTGTCATTAACAAACAAAGGCAAGCGAAACTCCCAACGTTTGTAACCCAGCATGGCAATAACAGACTCATGGAAGATACCCAATTCATGCATCATTCCCGTGCTGACCGCAATGCCAAGAACGCCATGTACAACCCGTTGTTCAAATCTTGTTTTTTTTGCAAACTCCATGTCCGCATGTATTGGGTTCCAATCGCCCGAGATCATGGAGAACATGGTAAGGTCTGTTTCAGTAATGGTTCGACCACCACTAAGAAACACTTGCCCAACCTCAAAATCTTCATAAAAATAGCTTTTCACCTGAACCCCTCCATTGTTAACTGCTCATTTTTTATGCTTGCCCAAGCAATGTAAATTGACTTAAGCAAGCCAGATAGCTATTTATTGCTAATAAAGTTCCATAAGCTTGGCGTTGTCATCAAGCTCTGCTGGAAGCGCTTCTTTAATAATGGCGCCTGATTTCATCACAATAACCCTGTCTGAAATTTTTAGCGCTTCTTTAACGTTTTGCTCTACCAGCAAGATGCACATGCCCGTTTGTTTTTGCAGTTCCCTAATGGGTTGCAACAAATCCTGAAACAATTTGGGGGCCAATCCAATAGAGGGCTCATCCATTAACAGGCAGCGCGGTTGCGACAGCAATGAGCGCCCGATTGACGCAATTTGTTGCTGCCCACCGGACAACGTACCGGCTCTTTGATAATAAAATTTCTTCATGGCAGGCAAAATGGAAAGCACCCACTCCAGGCGTTCTTCCCGAAGATTAGCAGGGATTTTGGCGGCCCACATACCCATTTTCATGGTTTCTTCTACCGTTAAACCAGGAAACACGCCCCGGCCCTCTGGTACCAATGAGATACCTTTGCCTGACACAACGCGAGGATCTACTGTTTTTTGTTTTTCACCATCAATAATAATTTCACCGGACTGTTTTTTAATGAGTCCGTACAAAGTTTTAATCAGGGTTGATTTGCCTGCGCCGTTATGCCCTATCAGGCACAAAACTTCATTTTCCCTAAGCTCAAAATTAAAGTCTTTTAGCACTGGACGGCCGCCATAACCCACTTCCAGGTTGTCAGTTTGTAAAACTATTTTTGTCATGACGTTTGCTCTCCAAAGTAAATAGCAGCCAGGTGAGGATCTTTCAACACGACATCAGGCTCTCCATCTGCCAATAATTTCCCTTGATCCAAGAAAGCAATCCGGTCAGATATACCAACGACAATATCCAGGTTGTGTTCAATGATGCACACGGTAACGCCTTTTTTAACCTCATCTTTTAAAAGGTTCAGAAACAGTTCATAAGAACTGCGATCCAGGCCAGAGGCGGGCTCATCAAGTAACCACATCTGGGCATCAGAGGCCATGATTCTGGCCATGCTCAGAAATTTTCGTTCGGCATAGGAAAGATCCAAAGCCCGTTCTTTTGCCTTGCTGGCCAATTTTGTTTTTTCCAGAATTTCAGCCACTTTTTCCTGGCGTTCCTGTTTTTTACGTGCACCACCTGGCTGCCAGACCCACGAGATAGGTTCCATCACGGTCAGAATATTTTCTTCAACCGTCATTTGATTAAATAAGCGCAAGTCCTGAAAAGTACGGGCAATTCCATCACGGGCGAGTTTCCAGTGAGGCCGGCCAACAATTGACTTCCCTTTCCATAAAATATCACCACTATTGGGTGTCAAATGCCCGGTAATCAAATTAAACAAAGTTGTTTTACCGGCGCCGTTAGGTCCTACCAAAGTGGTGACAATACCCGCACGCAGATCCAAAGAAACATTATTGGTAACCTTTAAACCACCAAAGTTTTTTTCAAGGTTACTAATCCTTAATAGGACGTCTTGACCATTATTGTTCATTTTGCCTCCTGCTTTTTAGAAGAGCCTACCAGGCCACCGGGTCTGAAGATCATTAGCAAGACCATGGCTGCGCCATAGGCGATTTGCTGGATTGAACCGATTTCTGTCTGGGGCAAAAACCACATATAGCTAAATAGACTGGGCAAGAGCATGAGTATTACCGTACCAATAATTGGACCAAGCATGGTGCCGGCACCGCCAATAATAACCATGGCCATTAATAGAACGGAGGTATCCAGGGTAAAGCTTTCAACGTTAATAAACCCAAGGTAAACCGCATATAAAGCACCCGCAACTGCTGCCAAAGATGATGAAATAACCACTGACAGTGTTTTAATGATGGCGACATTTTTACCAAGCGCATAAGCGGCTGATTCGCTATCCCTGATGGCTTTAAGGTTCCGGCCAAAGCTGGTTTTGGAAAGCACCGCAATATAACCAACAATAAGTAGCAGGCAAACCAGCGACAGCAACATGAACTCAAGGGGGTTAATAACCTCATACGTGAAGATTTCTACAGGAGGAATGCCAATAATGCCACCAAGCCCGCCTGTGAATGACTTCCATTCAGAGAAAATTGTCACGCCAAGTACCTGCAGGCCAAGTGAAGCGGCAACAAAATACTCTCCCCTCACTCTTAATGCAGGCAAAGCCAATATCAAAGACAGAATTGCCGCTACGATAATGGCAATCGGAAATGCAATAAAGAATGAAGCGCTGAAATTTAAGGCAACAAATGCGGCGGTATAAGCGCCAACCCCAAAAAATATGGCATGTGCCATCGAGTAAATGCCTGCGTATCCCATAATAAAGTTAAGGGTTACCGCCAGAATGGCATTAATGCTCATTAAGGTGATCAAATTTATAATATAAGCGGCCATTTTTTTGACTCCTTATGAAGCGATTGCACGACCAAAGAACCCAGCCGGCCTAAACATGATGAACAGGAAAAGCACAATAAAAGTTACCGCTTCACTCCACTGTGGGCCCAGGTACAACAAGGCAATGTTTTCAGACATGCCTAACAGTAGCCCTGCATAGGCGGCGCCCCGTAAACTTCCAACACCCCCCACAATCGTTGCTGCCAGACTGATAAGCATAATGTGATGTGACATGGCCGGATTCAGGCCTGAACTTGAGGCACTTAAAATGGCGGCAGGAACCACCAGCAAAGAACCTAAAGCAAACACGATGCTTGATAACTGGCGAGGGCTTAAACCATAAACCCTGATAAGTTCAGGGTTTTCAGAAAGTGATCTTAATGCCATCCCAATGTGCGTTTTCATTAGAAAAGTTTGCAATACGGCAAAAGCAAGCACGGCACAAATGATGGCAATACCTGACAAGGGCGAGACAAACAGTCCGGGAAACAATTCAACACTTTGCGAAAGCGGGGTAGTCACTGATACAAATCCGCGGCCAAATATGATGCCAATCAGGTTTTGCACAATGATGCCGCAACCAAGAGATGCCACAAAAAGCGTAAAAAACGAGCCTTCATGCCTTTGGATGGGCGCATAAACACATTTATCAAGAAAGACGCCAAACAGTACCGCCGCTAAACCCGCAACCAAAGCACTTAATACCCAGTGCACTTCTTGCACAGAATATAAAGAATAAAAAACGTAGGCCGCTATGGTAAACGTTGCCCCGTGAGCAAAGTGAAAGATTTTGGTTGCCCCAAAAATCAGGGAAAAACCAACTGCGATAAGCGCATATAGGGCCCCTACCTGCAAACCATTAATAACAAGTTGAAGAAATAACATCCACCACCCCTTTACTTATTTTCAAAAACTGAAACAATCCCGGCACCTTCCCGATATATCCTATTGTTTTGGATAGAACCGATGACGTTTACTTTTGCAGATGATGTTATTAGCCTGGAAAAAGAGCCAGACGTTTCATTTAATACATGAGCAGTAAATGCTACCGGTCCTGTTGGTATAAAACAGGGGCTTTTATCCATCTTGTGCCTCCTTATGATGAATAACTTCGTAATTAATATTTTTTATGAGCCTCAGTCTATTATTGAAATTTTGGCAATTCAATTAGCAATTATTGAAGTCGATATTAACCAGCCCTTAATGCGTACTTACCCTATTCAGGGTTAATAACTATTCTCATTTCTGAAATTGCTTATTATTAAGTAAAATGCCTACATCCGCCCTGGCAACATCATTTATTATTAATCTTGGAATCGCTTGAATGTCAATCACCACCACCAAAACCGGGCCACAGCTTAACAAAACCTCACATTCACCCAAAGAACAGCGTTTTAATGAGGCTTGGCAACGGGTTGTCAAACAGCAAAAAGAAAATGATACTTTCCGGGAAAATATCCAGACTTTTACCCGTGAAACACTTGATAAAATCCAGGACACAGAAAAAGCGTTCATGGAAGCCATGCATGGTACATGCCTTCACCTGCTTGGGTTTTTCAGCAGAAAATCCATGCCGCGGTGGCAGCGTGAAACATTAACGGCCTGGCTAACGCAATATCTGCGCGCCATGCAAAACAATCCTTTCAGCGTCCACCTAGACCTGGACCCCATCAGGCAGGGTTTGCATGACGCGTTAGAGGCCATGTATCCGGAATTTCATGACGGCAGCATGCCAGGATCAACGCACGAGGATTCCTTTGCTGAAAATAACCCGCACGATTTTTTTAACGAATTTGAACAAACCGGTGCGGCAAGTCATCCAGACCAGGAACAGGATGACGCCGATGCGAGCGAGTCATTTTTTCACCATTTTTTCAAACAACAGCAGGCTTTTGAGCAAGAGCGCCTGGAACAAAGCCAGGCTTTAAAACAGCTGATGAAATCTTCGTCGGTGAACAAGCTGTTTCGCAAAGTCGCCGGTATTTTACACCCCGACAAAGAAACAAACGAAGTGGCACGCCAGAAAAAAAACCGTTTGATGAGTGAGTTGATTGAAGCACGGAACACCAATGATATACCACGCATTTTTGCTTTTTACGCCGAATATGTAGGCAATTCTCCCTTGCAGGAGCTGGGTGAAGACCTGGATAGTGCAACCCATTTGCTTGAACGGCAGTACCTGGACTTGCTCATTACCAAAGAAGATATCTTGAATGAAGAACCACTTACCGCAGATTTGTATCACCAGTTTCAGCGGAAATCGCCAGCAGCCACACAACGCGCCATCAAGAAACACCTGAAAGAAACCCAGGCACGCGCCCAAACCCTGCGGTCACTACGCCGGGATATCACCAGCCTGAACACACTCAAACCTTACCTTGAGTTTCAATATGAAATACTCATTCAGGGCGAAGTACTGGATTTTATTTAAGGATTTGATAGACGGAAAACGTTCGCTCCCAGGTTCTGAGTGGAAATGTAGACCAACTCACTCCCACGCAGAGCATGGGAGTGAGTCAGGCCAAACCGCAATTAACCTATGCCACCGCCCGCTACAAACAGTACCTGGCCGGTTATGTAAGACGCCTCTGGCGCTGCAAAAAAGCAGATGGCGGCGGCGATTTCTTCCATTTGGCCCAGCCTGTTCATGGGCGTGTCACGCAAGCTTTGGGTGTAAATACCCTGCATCCATTCCTGTTCCTGGGCAGAAAGCGGATTGGCGTTGCGTGGAATTGCCCGCTGCCCGTTATCAATGGCACCCGGTGAAA
>JAAYHN010000255.1 GCA_012735395.1 Alcaligenaceae bacterium
AGTGTGGTCATGACGGCAGCCGCTTCACCCGGTACGTTGATCAGGATAGACGTGATCCGGCCGCCGTATTCAGCACCGACATAAACAGCTGCCAGCAGAATCAGGGCGGTTTCGGGGGGAAGCTGCATGGCAAAGGCGATGGGTACCAGCATGGCCACCCCGTTAATCGGGCCCAGTCCGGGCAATACACCCACAATGGTGCCAATGAATGAGCCTAAAGCAGCCACCAGCAGGTTAAGCCCTGAAAAGGCAACCCCAAAGCCGATGGTCAAATGTTCCATTATTCCGCTCATATGAGTTCTCCGAGAATACCTGTGGGCAATACAACATCCAGACCCTTATCAAAAAGCAGAAAGAAAAGAATGCCCATTAACACACCACCCATAATGGATTTAATCCATGACCCATCGAATAAGCGTCCTACAAAAACAGTCATTAATGTGGTTGAAACAATAAAGCCGAGCCATTGGAAAAGAAAGGCGTAAGCGACAACGTACAGGAACATGGTGATAATCCGGGAATTGGCGCCTTCCGGATTAGGTTCAACCGCATTGCCACCTTTGTAAACAAGATTTGCACCGCAAAGGGCAATTACCAGAGCGAGCATAAGAGGAAATGCTTTTGGCCCTACCGGCTCATAGGCAAAAGGGGCTTCAAGGCCGTAACCGAACCAGGTCAGGAAAACGGCCAGAAGCAGGGCGGCTATACCCAACACTCTGTCATTCAGTGCCATAGGAATACCTTTTAAATGTGAATTGAAGTACCCCTGACGAATCAGGGGTTACAGATCATTTTTAATGGATTATTTTTTGATCAGGCCGAAGGAATCAGCCAGTTCGGCGTAAAACTTCACACGCTCTTTGACATAGCTGTCCAGCTCGGCACCTGTTTTGTCAAAGGGAAACAAACCCTGCTGCTCTTGCATTGTGGCAAATTCGGGCGTTTTCATGAGTTTGTCAAAAGCGCCAACCCACCAGTTATATTCGGTTTCGCTGACTTTCGGGCCGACATAAAAGCCGCGAATGATTGGCCAGTTAATATCAAACCCCTGTTCTGCCGCTGTGGGGATATTGGACATTTTTCCTGTCAGGCGTTTGTCATTGAAAACCGCCAGGATTTTGATAGGTGCACCGCCATCCAGCATGGTACGCGCCTCGGCGGCATCGCCCATATAGGCCTGGATATGTCCGCCACGCAGTGCGGTAACGGCCTCACCGCCTCCTTCAAAGGCCACAAAACGCATTTTTTTGTAATCCACGCCCGCCGCTTTGGCGGTTAAGGCGGCTTTCATCCAGTCCTGGCTACCGACTGAGCCACCGGCGCCCAGCACAATTTTGGTGGGATCCGTTTTGAATGCTTCCATTAAGGATTTAAGATCTTTATAGGGAGAGTCGTCACGGACAATGGCCACACCATAATCGCTGCCCACCGCTGCCAGCCATTTCACGTCATTGACATTGTATTTGCCAAATTTACCCTGTGCCAGGTTCAGCAATGAACCACCAGAAAAGGCAACGATGGCTTCACCATCGGCAGGGCGCTGGGCCACAATATTGTTGTAGGCTACGGCACCAATACCGCCAGGCATGTAAATGGTGCGCATGGGGGCTTCAAGAAGCTTGCTTTTGGCAAAACCGTTGAGTGCCAGTCTGCAGGTCAGGTCAAAACCGCCACCGGGTTGTGCCGGGGCAATACATTCCGGTTTTTTGGGCTGGGTTTCTGCCTGGGCGCTACCCATGACGGCAAGGCCAAGTAAACTGGCCGTCATTAAAGATAAGGTTTTTTGATAAAGTTTCATTGCTGTCTCCTTTGTATGATTTAGGCCTTCAAGATACAAAACAGAAGCTTTCGATTTGCTTTCAATTTGATGAAAATCTGCTTTTGTTAGGGTAAACATTAATGTTTTCAGGGAAAACAAGCCGTACCAGCAAACCGGTTTCATGGGTTTTGGAAATAATTTCAAGTTTGGCCTTATTGATTTCCGCAACGCTTTGCACAATGGCCAAACCCAGGCCGGTGCCATTCTGGGCTTTGCCCGCCTTGCCCCGGCGAAAACGTTTTCCTGCCCGGGCTATATCTTCCTGGCTCATGCCAGGGCCGTTATCTTCAACCTGCAATATGACCTGATTGTTTTCTTCAATAACGGAAACGGTAATACGCGATCGCGGTGGACAATATTTAATGGCATTGCTTAGGATATTGCTTAAGGCCTCTTTGATAAGCCATTCAATACCGTTAATAAAAACCGGGTGGTCGGGCAGTTCCTGGCCATAATCCATCCTTTTTTTGCGGGTGGTGGGCAATAAACTGTTAACCACATCGTTAACAATGGCACACAATTCGATTTTTGAGTCAGCCACCGTTAACGACAGCATATCAGCCGCGTCACGTACTTTTGCCAGTGATAATAATTGATTGGTTAGCTGAATGGTGTAATCCAGTCTTTGCTGGAGGGCATTCAAGACCTCTTTCATTTCCTCTGTTTTGGCGATGGATTTGGCATAATCCACCTGCATATTCAACACTGACAGGGGGGTACGCAATTGATGGGAGGCATCATCCAAAAATTGCTGCTGCGAGATGTTTTTGTTAATGTAACGTTCCATGTGGAGGTTAATGGCCTGTACCAGGGGCCTGATTTCTTTTGGCAGTTCCGTTTCATCAATAGGTTGTAAATTATCAAATGAGCGGTTCCTGATTTTCCGGCTTAATTCTTTCAGGGGTTTCAGCGCAAAGATAATGCCAGCGGTTAATAACAGGATAAAAATAAGCAGTACCACTGTATCTTTGCGAATGGATTGCCAGGCCACCTGATTGATAAAATCATCCCGGCTGATAACGCTTTCGGCCACCTGGATAATGACCCGGCTTTCAGGGTTGTAAAGCAGCGCTTTTTTGGGCTGGACAGCCAAGGCGGCAATTCTGACTGATTGGTCAAGGTATTCGTGGGTATAAAAAACAAGCTTGTTGGTTTGAAGTGGGGTGGCAGGTAGTGGCAGG
>JAAYHN010000022.1 GCA_012735395.1 Alcaligenaceae bacterium
AAGATTTGCAGGTAAGAAATATGTCCCGTTCAGCGTCCGGCACCAGCGAGCAGCCCGGTCACAACGTCAAGGCCAAATCGGGTTTGAATAAATCCATTCTGGATCAAGGCTGGGGAGAATTCAGGCGGCAGCTTGAATATAAAACCGTATGGAATGGTGGCTGGCTGATTGCGGTACCACCGCATCACACCAGCCAGACTTGCCCGGCTTGTGGCCATGTCTCGAAAGACAATCGCCAGACACAAGCCCAGTTTCATTGTGTTCAATGCCATTTTGAAGATCATGCCGACAAGGTCGGTGCGATTAATATTTTAAGGGCGGGACACGCCCGGTTCGCCTGTGAAGTGAGCGATGTAGTCAGGTCGCCAGCAGCAGGAACCCACCGAGGTGAGTTAGCCCCTGTGGGCTGAACACGGTAGGAATCCCCTTCCTTGGTCCCTTGGGGCCGAGCGTTAGCGAGAGGGAGGGGAGGATGTCAAGGGGGTATTCCGGCTGGCATGGATTCTTTCCGTATTGCTTCCCAGGCTATCAAAGAGTTCCGTGAAGAAGAAGCAAACAGTAAAGTTGGCTAAATATGTTTCCCGGCGCAGTCAGAAGAAGCTTCACTGGCTGCAGAATAAACTATTTATAAAAAATGCGGCAACGCCGGTTTTCAGCGCTGCCGCATTAATACAATTCCAGAGTCTGCGTTCAGCAGCCGGAACAAGTGCAATGAATTATTTCGCCCCGGTTTCGGCGGCAATCGCCTCGGCCCTGATTTCTTCGGTTAACCTGGCCTTGAGTTCCATGAACTCGGGGGTTGTTTTAACCGTGTAATGGCGCGGGTGGGGCAGGTCAACCTTGATTTCAGTCTTGATACGCCCCGGGCGGGCGCTGAAAACCGCAATCCGGTTAGCCATGAAAATGGATTCATCAATATCGTGCGTAACAAACAGCACGGTTTTTTGGGCAGACTCCCAGATGCCCAGCAACAGTTCCTGCATCAGCAGGCGGGTTTGGTTATCAAGGGCACCAAAAGGTTCATCCAGCAACAAAATCTTGGGGTCATTGGCCAGGGCACGGGCAATGGCGGTGCGCTGTTGCATGCCGCCAGAAAGCTGCTTCGGGTAATGCTGCTCGAAACCTTTCAGGCCAACGCGGGCAATGAAATAACTGCTGCGTTCTTTTTGTTCTGCGGCAGACATGCCTTTTTCACGCAGGCCGAAACAGATATTCTGTTCGACGGTAAGCCAGGGAAACAGGGTATAGCTTTGGAAAACCATGCCACGGTCAGCGCCCGGGCCGGTAATGTGATTGCCATCAAGCAGCACCTGGCCGGTAGTGGGCTGGTCCAGCCCCGCAATAATGCGCAGCATGGTGGATTTCCCACAGCCTGACGGGCCAAGAATGGTAACGAAATCATTTTCATTGACACTGAAATTGATGGGGGTCAGGGCCACGGTTTCTGAACCTTTTTTGCCCGGAAAGATGCGGCTGACGTTTTGTATTTCCAGCTGGCTCATTACAGGTTACTCCAGGCAAATAAACGGCGATTGATGGCCTTGAAGGCAAAATCAGAGATCAGGCCAATAATACCAATAGTGATAATGCCAAAAATAATCTGGCCGGTATTTAAAAGAGACTGGCTGTTAGTGATCATGTGGCCAATGCCGGAAGAAGCGCCAATCAGCTCGGCCACAATGACATAGGTCCAGGCCCAGCCCAGTACCAGGCGCAAAATTTCGGCAATTTCGGGGGCGGCACCGGGAAGGATGACGCGGCGGATAATGCCTTTGTTACGTGCCCCCAGTGTGTAGGCCGCTTCAACCAGGTCTTTACGGGCATTACCCACAATGACCGAAACCATTAAAATAATTTGGAAAACGGAACCGATAAAAATAACCAGTATTTTCTGGGTTTCATCTACCCCGGCCCAAAGAATTAACAGGGGAATGAATGCGGATGCCGGTAAATAACGGCAGAAAGAAACAAAGGGCTCTAGAAAGGCTTCAATGAACTTGAAAGCCCCCATGGCAATACCCAGTGGCACGGCAATAAGACAGGCCAGGATGAAACCGACAAGCACACGCATGACAGTCATGGCAATATCATGAATGAAATTGTATTCCGTAAAAAGCAGGTAGCCTTCTTCAAGCATCGTTAGCGGGCTGGCCAGGAACGTGGGGGAAACGAACCCGCCCAGGGTGAAAATGGCCCAGCCTACAATGAAGACAATGAAAAAGAGCAAACCCAGAACCCATTTAAAGCGCGGGTCAATGGGCTGCAATGGCCTGAATTCGAAAAGTTTTTGTTGTGTCGGTTTCATTACTGCATTACTTAATTAACATAACTGGCGTCAAACAGGGCGTTCAGGTCTGCTGGCGCCTTGCGGATGACTTTGGTATCAAGCAGGATTTCAGTCGCTTCTTTCATGAAAGGAATGATGTCATTGCTGAAGTAGGCACGGCTGTCTTCCCTGGTTTTCCAGGTCAGGAATGATGCGGATTTTTCAAACTGTTCTGCAGACTGTTTAACCTCGGCACCCATGATGGTATAGGCTTCCTGCGGATTGTTTTTGATCATGTCCAGGGCATCAGAGTAGCCTGCCACAAGCGCGTGACCCGCTTTGGGGTTGTCTTTGAGCCAGGTGGGGCTGCAACCGACAAAGTCGATGATGGCAGGGTATTCAATGGTTGTTGCCAGGATTTTACCGCCTTTTTCGTTTTCACGAACGGTGGAAAGATAAGGCTCGTAGCTCATGGCCACATCAACCTGGCCGGCATTGAACGCCTGTGCAGCCGCTTGTGGAGACAGGGTATTGGTTTTGATTTCAGACATTTTAATGCCGTTTTTGTGCATCATGTAAGACAGCAGGAAATACGGAGAGGCGCCCGCGGTTTCTACCGCAATGGTTTTGCCTTTCAGTTCCTTGATGTCATTAACGTCATTGCGTACGGCGATGCCATCGGCACCATGGGACGCATCCAGCATGAATATTTGGGTTACAGGAACATTATTGGCATTCCATGCAATAAAGCTGTCGATGGTGGTTGCCACGCATTGCAAAGAACCGGAGGCGTATGCCAGCAGACGGTCTTTAACGGGAAGGAATTTGATCTCGACATCCAAACCGTGTTTTTTGAAAAAGCCGGATTTTTGTGCCAGGGTTAACGGGGCAAATCCGGTCCAGCCGGACATGCCAATAGTCAGTTTTGTGGTTTCCTGGGCGGAAACATTGGCAGATACTGCAGCAAAGCACAGGCTCAGGCCGGCAAATAACGCTTTTTTTGTTAAAGACATGCTCTTTCCTTGTGGAGTAAGAATAGATGTATTCTTGACGCTGATGACAAATACATGAGAAGCAAAGATTTTAAGACAAATTGGGGTATTTCAAACTAATTCCACGGCTTGTACGTGTAATTAGTTTGAAACAACTGTGTTTTTTGGCAGACAGTGCGCTAGACAGGCGGTTTTCCTGCACGTATACTTTGCCCTTCAAACAGGGGTACTGGGCCAGGTCGGCCCGGTTGAGAGAGTCCCTTTGTACCAGTACGGATAATGCCGAGGCTGGGAGTCCAACATTCGATTCTATCGAAGGTCATTCCCTATTCGGCTCCAATTTTTTACTTTGGAGCTATACATGAGCACTAAACCAGTTTTTTCCGCTGCGACCGCCCAGGTCGATGAAGCGGCCATCCAGTCATTGCCACGTTCACGCAAAATTTACGAGCAGGGTTCACGCCCGGATATTCGCGTGCCTTTCCGTGAAATTGAACAGGACGATACCCCCACCATGTTTGGTGGTGAAAAAAACCCGCCTTTAACCGTGTACGATACCAGCGGGCCTTACACTGACCCCAGTGTCAGGATTGATATTCGCAAGGGCTTGCCGGCTTTGCGTAAAGCCTGGATTGAAGAGCGCCAGGATACCGAACAGTTAAGCGGCCCCAGCAGCGAATACGGCCAGCAGCGCCTGCAAGACCCGCAACTGGCTGCCATGCGCTTTGAGTTGCAGCGCCCGCCACGCCGGGCCAAAGCAGGGCATAACGTGTCACAAATGCACTATGCCCGCAAGGGTATCGTGACCCCTGAAATGGAGTTTGTTGCCATCCGTGAAAACATGCGGGTGGAACAGTATCTGGAAAGCCTGCGCCAAAGTGGTTCCGATGGTAGAAAGCTGGCCGCACGCATCAGTCGCCAGCATCCGAGGCAGTCGTTTGGTGCTTCCATTGCGCAGCGTATCACCCCCGAATTCGTGCGTAATGAAATTGCCCTGGGCCGTGCCATTATTCCGGCCAATATCAACCACCCTGAAATAGAACCCATGGCGATAGGCCGCAATTTCCTGGTCAAGATCAATGCCAATATCGGCAACTCGGCACTGGGTTCAGGCATTCATGAAGAAGTGGAAAAAATGACCTGGGCCATTCGCTGGGGCGGTGATACCGTGATGGACCTTTCCACTGGTAAAAATATTCATGAAACTCGTGAATGGATTATCCGTAACTCGCCCGTGCCAATTGGTACGGTGCCGATTTACCAGGCGCTGGAAAAGGTGGATGGCAAGGCCGAAGAGCTGACCTGGGAAATTTTCCGTGACACTTTGATTGAACAGGCCGAGCAGGGGGTGGATTACTTTACCATTCATGCCGGTGTCCGCCTGCCCTTTATTCCCATGACCGCCAACCGCATGACCGGTATTGTGTCACGGGGTGGTTCCATTATGGCCAAATGGTGTCTGGCACACCACCGGGAAAGCTTTCTGTACGAACACTTTGAAGATATTTGCGACATCATGAAAGCCTACGATGTCAGCTTCTCTTTAGGTGACGGCCTGCGTCCGGGTTCGGGTTACGATGCCAACGACGAGGCCCAGTTTGCCGAACTGAAAACCCTGGGCGAGTTAACGCAAATTGCCTGGAAACACGACGTGCAGGTCATGATAGAAGGGCCTGGCCATGTACCCATGCACCTGATCAAGGAAAACATGGACAGGCAGTTGGAGCATTGCCATGAAGCGCCGTTTTACACGTTGGGCCCCTTAACCACTGATATCGCGCCGGGTTACGATCACATTACCTCTGGTATTGGCGCTGCCCTGATTGGCTGGTACGGTACGGCCATGTTGTGTTACGTGACACCCAAAGAGCACCTGGGCCTGCCCAACAAGAAAGACGTTAAAGACGGTATCATCACCTACAAGATTGCCGCGCATGCCGCTGACCTGGCCAAGGGGCATCCGGGCTCCGCCATTCGTGACAATGCCCTGTCCAAGGCGCGTTTCGAGTTTCGTTGGGATGACCAGTTTAATCTGGGACTTGATCCGGATACGGCCAAAGACTTCCATGACGAGACTTTACCGAAAGACGCCATGAAAGTGGCCCATTTCTGTTCCATGTGTGGCCCGCATTTCTGCAGCATGAAAATCACGCAGGATGTCCGTGAGTACGCCGAGCAGCAGGGTATCAGCGACAAGGATGCCCTGCAAAAAGGCATGCACGAGAAATCCATTGAGTTCGTGAAAAAAGGCGCCGAGATTTATCACCAGGCGTAAGCGCTTGCGTTGGTTGTGAAAGCCTGTCGCCCATAAAAAATGCTTTCCGTGCCTCAGACACGGAAAGCATTTTTTTTATGATATGTGATTGGTTTGGCTTTTGGTGTTTACAGCCGCTTTATTCGCCAAACCATTTCAAGTTTGAATGAAGCCCGGCTGTCTCGCCTACTACAATCAGGGCAGGGGCCTGGGCCTGTTTGGCCAGCGCAGGCAGTTGCGCCAGTGTGCCGGTCTGAACCTGTTGGTTCTTGCGGGTGCCATTGCTGATAATGGCAATGGGGGTGTTTTCGTTGCGGCCATGGGCAATCAGATTGTGTGAAATTTCCTCGGCCTTGATGGTGCCCATGTAAATAACCAGTGTCTGCCTGCCACGCGCCAGTGTTTTCCACTCCAGCTCATCACCATCAGGACGACAGTGCCCGGTAATAAACATGGCGGTCTGGGCGTGATTGCGATGCGTTAGCGGAATGCCGGCATAGGCGGTTGCCCCCAGTGCTGCGGTAATACCTGGAATGACCCTGAAAGGAATCTGTTCCTGCTTCAGTACTTCCAGTTCTTCGGCACCCCGGCCAAACACAAACGGGTCACCCCCTTTCAGGCGTACTACCCGTAAGCCCTGTTTGGCATATTTAACCAGACGCTGGTTGGTTTCTTCCTGTGCGACCGAATGAGAACCTGCCCGTTTACCGACAGACTCGCGAATCGCGTCACGCCGGACCAGTTCCAGTATCTCTTCGCTGATCAGGGCATCGTACAGCACGATATCGGCTTGCTGAATTGCTTGCAGCGCTTTCAAGGTAAGCAGTTCAGGGTCACCCGGGCCGGCACCCACCAGCGTCACTTCGCCTGTACTGGATACATGACCGTCAAGCTGGTTTTCCAGCTCCTGCTCGGCCTGTGTGGTTTGTCCGGTTTCCACCAGGGAATTAAAACGGCTGGCGAACAGGTTTTCCCAGAAACGGCGT
>JAAYHN010000256.1 GCA_012735395.1 Alcaligenaceae bacterium
AGGATGGTTATTAATGATCTATCACAACCCGTTGATGGTAAGCTGCAAGCGTATGCGCCTGTTGTTGTGAACATCCTGAAAAATTGGATTGGTACAGTACGTTGACTGGCGCATGAGAAAAGAATTTAACGTATATTGTACTCATTCCCATACTCCCGCATGTGAATGAGTACCCAGAAACCCTACTGCTTAAGCCTATATCCCGTCTTGAATATCCACGCAATAAATGCCGTGCATACAATTAAAAAAACGGCAATCATCGTCAGACTAATAAGCGGGCTGACATCAGACACCCCGTAAAAACTCCAGCGAAAACCGCTGATCAAATACACGACCGGGTTAAGCAGGGCAATCTTCTGCCAGAACTCGGGCAGCATATCAATGGAATAAAACGCACCACCCAGAAAGGTCAAGGGTGTAATCACCATTAAAGGGATGATTTGCAGTTTTTCAAAACCATCGGCCCATAAACCAATAATAAAGCCAAACATACTAAACGTAACGGCGGTTAACACCAGAAAGAACAGCATCCAGAACGGATGCAAAACCTCATAATCAACAAACAGCCGGGCGGTTAGTAAAATTAACAGGCCCAGCAAAATGGTTTTACTGGCGGCGGCACCCACGTAACCCAGTATCACCTCAATAAACGAAACCGGCGCCGACAACATTTCATAAATGGTGCCCGACCAGCGCGGCATATAAATACCAAACGAAGCATTGGCAATACTGGTACTTAACAAAGACATCATGACCAGGCCGGGAATAATAAAAGCCCCGTAACTGACACCATCCACTTCCCCCATCCGGGAGCCGATTGCCGCACCAAAAACAATAAAATACAAGGAGGTGGACAATACCGGTGAAACAATGCTTTGCGTCAAGGTGCGCAGGGCACGGGCCATTTCAAACAGATAAATGGATTTGATGGCGTACCAGTTCATTTTGCCTCCCGGACCAGATTCACAAAAATTTCTTCCAGTGAGCTTTCTTTTGATTTCAAGTCAGAAAATTCAATCTTTAATTGATCCAGCCTTTTCATGAATGAAGCAATGCCAAGCTGCTGACCATGCTCCTGTTGCGTATCATAGGTATAAATAAGTGTCTTACCCTCATTGACCAGGCTTAATTGATAGCTGGCCAGTTCAGGCGGGATAAACATTAAGGCCTTGTCCAGCTGTATATGCAATTCTTTTTTACCCAGCTGATGCATGAGCTTTTCCTTTTCTTCTATCAACATGATTTCACCATGATTAATCACGGCGATACGGTCGGCCATATCTTCTGCTTCTTCTATATAGTGCGTGGTCAGAACGATGGTGACCCCATTTTCTTTTAACTTGCGCACCATACGCCACATATCATGGCGCAACTCGACATCAACCCCGGCAGTGGGTTCGTCAAGAAACAACAAAACCGGTTCATGGGCCAGGGCCTTGGCAATTAACACCCGCCTTTTCATGCCACCCGACAGGCTCAGGATTTTATTGTTACGCTTGTCCCACAACGATAAATCCCGCAGGATTTTTTCAATCAGTTCCGGATTGGCAGGTTTGCCAAACAAGCCCCGGCTGAAGCTAACCGTTGCCCATACCGTTTCAAATGAATCGGTCAGCAACTCTTGTGGTACCAGGCCAATTTTGGGCCTTATCTGCCTGAAATCACGGCCAATATCATCGCCGTCTACGGTCACCGAACCGCTGCTGGCATTCACCAGCCCCGTGATAATGCCAATCATGGTGGTTTTACCGGCACCATTGGGGCCCAGTAACGCCAAAAGCTCACCCCGTTTAATATCCAGATCCACCCCTTTAAGGGCGCTGAAGCCATTTTTGTACGTTTTATTCAACTGCCTGACAGAAACAATTACATCTGCATCTTTCATGCTTTTCCCTGAGTTTTGATTACGTTATGATTATCTTATCTTTTTTAACATTCTTTATATCACTTTACTATTATGTCCCCCGTTCCCGGTACCCGTGGCTATGCAGAAAAGCCCGAAAAATTTGCCAAAGACTATGAAAGCGTCAGCTTTGAAAAAGTACACAAACCCGTCATGCGTTTTTACCCCCTTGATAAACCGGCCAGCATTCTGGATGTTGGTGCCGGCACAGGCCGGGATGCTGCGGCACTGGCGCAGACCGGTCATTTTGTAGATGCCGTTGAACCCACCGCCGGCATGCGTGAGCAGGGCCAGAAATTGCATGCGGGCCAACAAATCAACTGGATCAATGATAGCCTGCCACAATTACACAGCGTGGTACAAAATGGCAAAAAATACAATCTGATTTTGTTGACCGCTGTCTGGATGCACCTTACCCCCGAGGAAAGGGAAACCGCCATGACTGCCTGCAAAAGCCTGTTGCTGCCCCAAGGCGTGATGTCACTGTCCCTGCGCCACGGCCCGGTTCCACCCGACCGCCATATGTTTGATATTCCCGATGAAGAAGTGATTGCATTGGGCAAGACACATGGCCTGCAACTGTTGCACCACAGTGTCCATAAAGGCGACACCCTGGGGCGTAATGACATACACTGGAGTTATGTCGTTTTTTCGGCAGATGCTTCCCGTTAAGCCGGCCATTAACCAAAAAATTGAAACCTTAAATGATAAGTGAATTTGCCCGCTTTGCCCGGCAGAATTTTCCTGAGTTATGCCAGGCCCGCCCGCTTGATACCCATAAAGGCACATTTGGTACCCTGGGTATCCTGGCCGGTGGTAAAAACATGGTGGGTGCGGCCCTGCTGGCAGCCCGTGCCGCCCTCAAGCAAGGAACCGGCCGGGTCCATATCGGGTTTTCACAAGATGTTCAACCCCTTGAGGTTGACCCTGTACAGCCCGAATTAATGCTGAATACAGCCGGCAAACTGCTGGGTAAAGACGATATCACCGTATGGGTGGCCGGTTGTGGCATGGGCTTAACCCCCCTGGCACAAAACTGCCTGGCCACCCTGTTCAACCGTTACCCCAATGCCCCCATCGTACTGGATGCCGATGCATTAACCCTGTTGGCCGAACATGCTTTTTCGCTTTCCCATGAAAAAGCCCCGCTGGTACTCACCCCCCATCCCAGCGAAGCCGCCCGGCTGCTGGGCTGCACGACAGCTGACATTCAAAAAGACCGCCAGCAGGCTGCCCGCCAGATTTCCGCCAAATATGCGGCCTGGACGGTGTTAAAAGGTTATCAAACAGTTATCTGTACTCCCGCAAGTGAGATCACAATTAATCATAGCGGCAATCCGGGGTTATCCACAGCCGGTACCGGTGATGTGCTGGCAGGCATGATCGGTGCTTGCCTGGCACAGGGCATTACGGCAGAACAGGCCATTGCCGGTGCCGTCTGGCTGCATGGTGCCGCTGCCGATTATCTGGTATCACAGGGTATTGGCCCCATTGGCATGACTGCGGGTGAAGTGCTGGATGCGGCCAGAACGGTGCGTAACCTGATTACCCTGCCGGCTTGAACAACATAAAAAACCACTAGCGTAAACATAAATACGATAGCGGTTTTAACTGAATCTTTTAGTGGTCCCCACGCAGGAGCATGGGAACTAATCATCGTATAAACTTCAATTAATTTCAAATTGGCTCAGGATAGATAATGGAAAATATTTTAAATAATAAAAAATTTATCAATGCAGAAAATACAGCAAATGGGGAAGTATCAGGCGAAACCGTTTTTGACTATAAACAGGATGGCAAACAAATAGAAGCCTTTTATTCGGGGGGTGCCATTAAAAAAGGACACCTGATTGGCGTAATGACGGGCGAAAATACATTTACCATGTTCTATCATCATGTAAACCTGAATGATGAGATACGTGCTGGCCAATGCCATAGCACTATACTCACAGAACAGAATGGCAAACTAAAACTCATTGAAAGCTGGCAATGGCTCAATGGCGATTGCACAAAGGGCCAATCTGTTTTGATAGAACACGCATAAACAAACCACTGTCACACACGGCTTGCGACAGCGACTTTTTAGTTATCCCCAAACCGCTAGCGTAAATATAAATATGGTAGCGGTTTTAGCTGGATTTTTTAGTGGTCCCCACGCAGCTGCGTGGGGACAAGTAGAAGCTGCTTAGTTTTTAACTGTCCAACTTTTTGGGGTCAGTTCACTCCTGCGTGGGAATGAATCGGGGAGGATGTCAAAGCAGCTCTTTGCGCAGCTGGGCGGCACTTTTGGGTGATAACAAACCGGGTGGCACATCAAAAGCGGTTTTTGCACCCGCCTGTCCCATCTGGTTCAGCTTATAAGCCGCACGGGCATAGGCCACCAGCACACTGGAGGTAAATTCCGGGTTGCTGTCCAGCTTCAATGAATACTCCATCACCTGATTAGTGCCGGCACCGGTTTTGCCACTGCGAATCACAAACCCGCCATGCGGCATGGCGGCATGGTCACGTTTGAGTTCTTCTTCAGTAATAAAGGTAACGGTGGTGTCGTAATCGGCAAAATAGTCGGGCATGGTCACGATAGACTGCTCCACTTCGCTGGCATTGGCGCCTTCGGCCAGCACCACATAACACTCACGGGTATGTTTTTCACGGGTTGTTAAAACAGGGAAAGAACCACTGCGCACGCGATCCATTGCCTCAGGTACAGGAATGGTGTATTGCACCCCGGCCTTGACACCCGGCAAGCGGCGAATGGCATCAGAATGGCCCTGGCTTAAACCCTTACCCCAGAAAGTATAGGTTTCGCCTTCCTGCAAAATGGCTTCACCAAACAAACGGTTAATGGAAAACAGGCCCGGATCCCAGCCAATCGCGATTAAAGCGGTTTTACCGGCCAGTTCCGCCGAGTTATTGACGGCTTCAAAATATTCGGGAATTTTTGCATGCGTATCAAAACTGTCTACGGTATTGAACAGGGCTGACAGCGCCGGCCCCTGCTCGGGCAAATCACTTTTTGAACCACCACACAACACGAGAACGTCAATTTTGTCCTGAAAACCGGCAATATCATCCAGTGGATACACAGGCACATTGTCACTGGCCAGTGTGACACTGGCAGGATCACGGCGTGTAAATACGGCGACCAGTTCCATATCGGGTGTTTTTGCAATTGCAAGTTCGGTACCACGACCCAGGTTTCCATAGCCGGCAATACCTACTCTAATTTTCTGACTCATTCAGCCATTCTCCTTGTAAAAGAAGTAATTTTAACCGCTATGGCCAGAAGGCGGGGGAGCTGTGCCACCGGACAGCCCCAATTCACGCAAGATTTCTTCCGTATGCTCTCCCAGATTGGGGGCATGCCGGTAAATGCCCGGCGGGGTACGTGAATAATTGCCAAGCGGGGCCGTGGTCAAGATATTTCCTTCGGTCGGATGCTTCTGCTTCACAATCTGCCCCGTGGCCTGCAAATGCGGGTCTGTTAGCAAATCTTCCACCCTGTTCAAGGGTGCAACGGGAATATCCACTTTGGCAAGCTCTTCTACCCAGTAGGCAACCGTCTGGCCAAGCAGGGTATCGGCCAGAAAACCGTACACCTGATTCACATGCCTGCCCCGTGAGGCAATTGTTTCAAAAACCGAACCCCCGGCCAGCAGGTCACGCCTGCCCACCAGATCAAGAAAACATTGCCAGTGCTTATCGGTATGCACAATCACGCAGATGTAACCATCCGCCGCCTGGTAGGGTTTGCGTGGCTCAACCAGCAAGCGGGAATAGCCCATCTCACCGTTGGGCGGATCAAAGGTGGCACCGCCGAAATGATCTCCCAGCACAAACTGCGCCATGGCTTCAAACATGGGAATCTCGATAGACTGCCCCTGCCCCGACTGGCGGCTTTCCAGCACCCCTGCCAGGCAGGCAATACCAATTTGCATGCCCACAATGCGGTCGGCCATGGTTAAAGGGACATAACGTGGTGGCGTGCCGGTATGCTGGCTGTACAGGGACGGTATGCCCGTCATGCCCTGGATAAGATCGTCATAGGCCGGCCTACCCGCATAAGGGCCAGTATTGCTGAACCCGTAGGCACCCGCATAAACAATCCGTGGATTAACCGCCCTGACCGCCTCGTAGGACAGCCCCAAACGGGCCATTGCCTGCGGGCGCACATTGTACAGGAAAACATCTGCCGTTTTTGCCAGTGCCAGGCAGGCGGCACGCCCTTCTTCCGTTTTAAGATCCAGCATGACCGAACGTTTATTACGGTTCAGCTGCAGGAAATTGGCACCCATGCCTTTATTTTTGCAAGCCCCCATATTACGGGTGGTATCACCGGCGGGTGACTCCACCTTAATCACATCCGCCCCCAGATCAGCCAGAATCTGGGTGGCAAAAGGCCCCATCACCACCGAAGTCAGGTCAACAACCCGGATACCTTTCAAGGGGCCATTAGCTTCTTCCGCAAGAAAACGCATCATGCCTCCTTAAGCAAACAGCACAGGCAAGGCCTGGAGATTGTCTTGCCGCTCAAGCCCGGCCAGCCAGTCATAAAGCGCCTGTGCCTTATTGTTACCGGACTCCCCTGCACCGGTTTCCCATACATGCAGGCAGTCTATGAACTTGGCATGCAACTGTGCCTCATTCAGCGGAACATTGGCATGTCCGCGCGGGAAACGGATATTGCCGGAGTCAAAAACACGCCCGTCTTGCAGGCGGATCACAATCCGGTCATGCAGGGCAAAAGCCGAGTCCTGTGGACACAGCTCATTGGTAATATCAATGTTGATTTTTTTATAAATCGCACGCAAATCTTTTTTTTGTGCAAACTCGTCACTCAATTCGGCCAGCCCCACCTTTCTGACCAGTAAAGCCGAGGCTATTGCAAATTCCAGACTGAACTTGGCCTCAAGACCGGTTTGCGGGCAGGGGTTTCTGAGCATGGACGCCTGTGGCTTGCCAATTGTTGCTGAAATGGATTCTATTTCTTCAAGATTAAAATTTTCCTGGTTGATGATATCAAGGGTACCATCAATCACCCGATGGCTTGAATAGCAAACCGGATATTTCTTTATATTTAAACCTTGTTGGGCCAGATACCAGGTTTTACCCAAACCGGCGGATCTTCCGGTATCCACATGACCGGCCGGTGAGGTTGCCTGCAGAAAACCGGCCCGGTGTTCAAAAACATCGTGGCAGGCGGTCATGCCCGCTGCTGCCAGCTCGACCGCTTCAATGGCAAGGGCGCAGGCACGCCCGGCATGGAAAGGCTTGGCCATGGTACCAAAGTTGGCAACCAGCCCACTGGCCATACTCGCTGCCAGCCCCAGCGCATTGGTCATGACGTCTTCCGGCAAACGGTTTAAATAAGCATACGCAGCGGCAGCGGCAACCGTTCCAAAAATGGCGGTTGGATGCCATCCCTTAAGGTGGTAAGGGTCTGTTTCACGATTGTACAGTTCAGCCCATACCTCATAACCCACAATATAGGCATTCAATACGTCTTGACCAGAAGCGCCCAAATGCAAACCGCCGGTCATGGCAATGGGCATTAAAACCGTGCTGGGATGCGCTGACATGGCAACATCATCGTAATCCAATGCATGGGCCGATGTTGCCCAAAGGCTGGCGGCCTGCTCCAGCGGCAACCGCGTACCCAGAAAAGGTACGGATACCCCGTTGCCATTTCCCGCTTTACGGCGGTAATGCTGATGCAGAATTTGCACCACGGGTTCTTTCGCACCGGCAAACATGCAAGCCATGCTATCCATAATGCCGGTTTTGGCAAGCAGGTAAGCTTGAGGGTCAACCGTATAATGATCAAACTGCTTTATAAACTGGACAATTTCCTGTGTAAGGCCCATCATTGCTGTCTCTTCCTTCTGTTTTTATTTATTTGCCTTTGAACTGGGCTTTACGCTTTTCATTGAAGGCTTTGACACCCTCGTAACGGTCTTCGGTTTCCACCAGATGGTTATAGGCTTCCACCTCAAAACGGTAGGCCGTGCGCAGTTCCATTTGCCCGCCGTAACGAACCGATTTTTTAATCTGTTTGACGGAAAGCGGGGCATTACCTGCGATCACCGTTGCGGTTTCCAATGCCTCATCCAGGACTGCTGTAGGTTCGCATACCTTATTGATCAGCCCCCATTCAAGCGCTTTTTCCGCACCAAGCGGCTTGCCGGTCATGAGAATTTCCTTGGCACGGCGCTCACCAATGGCCCGTGGCAGGTTTTGAGTACCACCCGCCCCCGGCATAATGCCCAAACCCACTTCGGGCAGGGCAAAACGCACATGGCTGCCCGCATAAATGAAATCACAGCTTAAGGCCATTTCAAAACCACCGCCATAAGCATGCCCGTTCACTGCGGCAATAACGGGTACGGGTAAATCAACCAGGGTCCAGTACATGCGCTCAAACAGCTCATGCTGTTTTTGCCATTGCTCTTTGCTCATGCCATTGCGTTCTTTAAGGTCACCACCGGCACAAAATATTTTTTCCTGGGCACCGGTAAGAATGACACAGCGTACCAGGCCAGCATCAACCGTAAGGCGATTCCATAAATCAAGCAGCTCATGCCCCATTTGGGTATTCAGGGAATTGCCTGCCGTGGGGCGATTCAAGGTCACCAGCAGGACATGCTCATTGCGTAAAGCCGTTGTAATCGTTTCGTATTCAGGGTAATTCAAAGACATGCTGTCTCCTTCAGTTTTTTTGTACGTACATTATAAATATATACTCATTATTTTCAATAAAATCAATTATCTTTAATAATTAATATTGTCCGTATGTTAATTATGACTTATGATTGGAAACCTGTCTGGTTATTGAAAAATACATATGCAAGCAAAACCCGCCCTGAAAAAAGCATCAGCAAGGGAATCTGGCAACAAACGGATTCCCCGTTATGCATGGTTGCATCAAACCCTGCTTAACGATATTGAATCAGGTAAATATCCGGTGGGCAGCTATTTACCCACCGAAGCGCAGTTGGGCACCATTTATGGTGTCAGCCGGCATACCGTGCGCGAAGCTACCCGTCGCCTGGCCGAAAAGGGAATGATTACCCGCTCTCCCAGTACCGGCACCATTGTCAATTCGGCAACCCCGATCCAGAACCAGTCAGTTTACCTATCGACCTTTGGCTCCATGAATGATTTGATGCTGTATACGGCACAAACCCGGATTGAGCCTTTTTCCCATGAAACCATTCGGGCCAATCATGAAATAGCGCAGCAGCTGCATATGCCGCTCAATGAAGAATTGGTTCGTTTGCACACCTATCGCAAGCTGGTCAAGAATGACCAGATCATTTCCTACTCACACATTTACCTGAATCCAGCCTTCAAAAGCCTTAAAAACCGCCTCAAGGGTAACCATCCCAGTGTGATGGAACTTTTAAAAACGGAATTTAATCAGGAAGTTGTGAAAATTCACCAGGAAGTGGGGGCCACCCATATGCCAAATGAAGGCATCAAAGCCTTGAAACTGAAACCGGATTGCCTGGCTTTAAGAATTACCCGTGTTTATTTTGACAAAAACAACCGCCTGCTGGCGGCCTCAGATAATTTCTATATTGAAAACAATTTCCGCCTGATAACCACCTGGCAGAAAGAAAATGAGTAAACCACAAGTTTAATTAAATGATGTTATTCAATATAAAAACTTGCTCATCTCAATTAATGGAGACAATATGAAGAAATTTTTAGCATCCGTACTACTTGGCTGCACAATCAGTGCTACCGCATTTGCCGCCTACCCTGAAAAAAGCGTTCGCATTACCGTTCCCTACCCCAGCGGGCAAACCACCGATGTGATTGCACGTCTGCTGGCAGACCGGTTCTCAAAAGAGCTGGGCCAGCCCTTTATTGTTGAAAACAAAGGGGGGGCAGGCGGCATTATTGGCGTGGAAGCTGCCAAACGGGACAAACCCGACGGTTACAACCTGTTGGTTGCCGCATCAGGCCCATTGGGCATTAACCCTTCCCTGTATACCAATCTGCCTTATGACCCCGCCAAAGATTTCACCGCCGTGGGTATGGTATCGATGGTGCCTTTATTTTTGGTAACCCGTAATGATTTCCCGGCCAAAACCGTACCCGAACTAATTGAACATATCAAAAAAAATCCAGGAAAAATCAATTACGGTTCTGGCGGCATTGGCTTGACCAACCATCTCACCATGGAAATGTTCAAACAGGCTACCGGCCTTAACATGCTGCACGTTCCCTACCGGGGCGCTACCGCAGCCGTTGCCGGCCTGGTTGGTGGTGATACCAGCGTCATGTTTGAAGCTGCCCCTGCCATCAAGCCACTGGTCCAGGATGGTCGCCTGAAAGTGTTTGCGGTTGCCAATAAAAGTGGGGCACAGGCATTTGAAGGCCTGCAACCATTAGACAAATTGGGCGTACCCGGCTTTGATGCCACTGCCTGGATTGCATTGATTGCCCCTACAGGCACCCCCGATGAAGCGATCCAGACGTTAAATAAAACCATGGGCAAAATTTTGCAGGAACCCGAGTTAAAAGCACAATTGGCCACTATTGGCAATGAGGTATTTCTTGCCTCACCGGAAGAAAGCCAGGCATTTATCGAGAAAGAAATAAAAAGCTGGGGTGAAGCCGCTAAAGCGGCAGGGGTGGAACCCAGCAAGTTGTAAGACAGCTTGTTTTCAATTGGTCTGGTATTCAACATACTGCCAGACCAATGAAATATATGCAGTCATTGACGTAGCCATAAGTTGGGCTGTCAATTGATTATTTGTTGTTAAACCTTAAAAAAACAGCTAAAAAACCGGTTTTTCCGGTTTTTTTTATGTCTGGGCGGTTTTTTGAGTTGCTTCTTCTGTTATTAATTTTCTTTATATATAAGTGATATAGATAGAGATGCTCTGTGGATAAGTAGGTAAACCTGTATTTTTTGAGTAAAAACAGGTGTTTATGCTGTTTTTTGGATGTTTATTTCAGTTCTTTTTAAATCTGGATAAAGTTGAACAAGTTATCCACAAAAATTCGGGTGTCCGCTTGTGAACTTTTCGTACATAACTTATCCACAGACTTTTTGGTCATTAACGTGATTTTCGTGTAATGGCAAAAAATATAATCAATAATTGTTAATATTTATATGTTTAAATATATTGATATAAATTTTATTGCAACATATACTATCAATCCGTTAGGACTATTTACATAATTAGAGGCGTATATGAGAGGCAATGATTTATATCACTCTGACCGCAGAAAATTCCTGAAAACCATTGGGGCTTCGGGTCTGGGTTTATCCGGCATGCTTCCTGTTGCGCAGATGGCATCTGCACAAACGGTATTAAACGATAAAGTCAAAATAGTAATTGCCGGTAGCGGCCTTGCCGGTCTGGCAACGGCCAGTCGTTTGCGAAAACAGTTACCCAATGCACAAATTACCATTCTCGACGCCAAAAAAGAACATAACTATCAGCCAGGTTATACCTTGCTGGCAACCGGTGTCTGGAAGTCAACGCAAAGTGTGCGTGACCGTAATGAGCGTTTAATTCCACAAGGGGTTGAATGGGTACAGGAAGCGGCCGCCGCTTTTGAACCCGAGCAAAACCGGGTCATTACTACATCCGGTAAAAAACTTGATTACGATTACCTGGTGGTGGCAACCGGGCTGGTTCTTAAATATGACCTGATCGAAGGAATGGATGTTGCTTCCATTGGCCAAAACGGGATTGGCAGTGTTTACCATAGCCCCGATGCCGCAGCCAATACCTGGAAAGCCATTGATGCCTTCCGCCAAAAAGGCGGGCGTGCCGTCATGACATTGGCGCCCACTTTCATGAAATGTGCCGGTGCCCCCTTGAAAATGACCTTTATGGTGTCAGATAGCCTTAATGAAGCCGGTGTCAAAAGCAATTCACAGGTTGACTTCTTCGCGCCCGCCACTTCCATTTTCAGTGTTAAAACCGTGAATGATGCGGCCCTTGCCCGCTGGAAAGAATTACCGGTTCCCACCAATGTGCATTTTCACCGTACCTTAACGGGTGTGGATATTTCCGCAAAAACCGCCTATTTTACTGATCCGGACGGCACCGTACATAAAGAAGATTACGGTTTTCTTCATGTGGTTCCACCCATGTTTGCCCCTGATGCCGTCGCCCAAAGTAATCTGGTAGTGGCCGAAGGTGTACAAAAAGGCTGGCTGGAAGTTGACCAGGGCACCTTGCAGCATACCCGTTACCCCAATATATTCGGTTTGGGTGATATCAATGGTACGGCCCGCGGCAAAACCGCGGCAACCATCAAGAAAAGCGCCCCCATTATGGTTCACAACCTGTTGCAACACATGCAGGGTAAACCGGCAAACCAGATATTTGATGGCTATACTTCATGCCCCATGCTGGTCCGTCGCGGTTCAGCATGGCTGGTTGAATTCAACTATGCCGGTGAACTAACCCCCACCATGCCCCTGATCAACCCCCTGCAAGACAGTTATCTGGCCTGGTTTGTAGAAGACTTATTGTTAAAACCCGCTTATATGGCCGTTCTTAAAGGTAAAGCATAATTAAAGGAAAGAACCATGACTGAAATTTTACTTGGCCTGAATATTTTATATGAGTGGTTTTTATTAGGCCCCGTTGTGCCAGGCATTCTGTTTTTAGTGCTTGTTGCGTTTTATATAATGGCGTTTATAAAAAAACCGCTGAACTGGAAACAGGGTTGGTCTTATAGCTGGAAAACGGGCTTGTTGCTTGGTATTATTGCGTTTTTTGTCATACCCATGATGGTGGATTCTTCGGTTACCGAGCTTAAATATTTGCCAGACTGGTTAATGAATATTGGCACTTCACTTGCCGTGGGTGGCTATGTTGTTCTGTTTTTATGGCCTTTGCTTAGCCTGAAAAAACAAAAAACAGCGTAATAACGCCAGTACTGTGTTTATTACCCAATCATAAACGGGCTTCAGTCAAAAACTAAAATTTGACTGAAGCCCGTTTTTTTAGGGAATATTTTGTGTAAGCCCTTGTGTAATATCACAAACCGAAAAGGAAGCAGTGACAGGATATTATTTTTTTTCGTCTGCGCAGTAAATTTTATACAATGCGGCAATAATGGGTTCCGCATTTGCACTGTTTAAACGATAGGTAAGCGTACGTTGCTCGCGGGTGAAATCAACCACGTTTTCACTGCGTAACTTGGCCAGGTGGTTGGACATGGAAGTTTGGCTGATACCCACCAGTTTGGTAAGTTCAGTCACATTACGCTCACCTTCAAGAAGTATGCATAAAATCAGAAGCCGATGCGGGTGTGCGATCAGTTTTAAAAAACGGGCGGCATTTTCGGCATTGGCAGCCATATCTTGCATTATGTAAAATCCTTATAATTTTTAACAGCAATAGTTGATTATAATCAACGCAATAGTAATAATCAATTTATATCAATATATTTAAATATCATGATTTGTTGTTATAATGTAAGGAAATTACTTTCTTACTTTTATGGGGCTGTTGCAAATGACTAATGTTAATCTTAATCAAGCCGAACAATCAATCAATCCAATCGTAACGGCTTTTTTCGACGCACAAACCAATACCTATTCCTATATCGTACAAGATCCCTTAAGTAATGCCTGTGCAGTTATTGACCCGGTCCTGGATTTTGATTCACCTTCGGGTACAGCCAGTTATGAGGGTGCAGATATTATCATAAATACGATCAGGCAAAAAAAACTGCAGCTTGAATGGATTATTGAAACCCATGCCCATGCCGATCATCTTTCTTCAGCCCCTTATATCAAACAGGCTTTGGGTGGAAAAATTGCCATTGGTGAAAAAATCAATCTGGTTCAAAATACATTTGGCCAACTTTTTAACGAAAGCCCCGCTTTTGCACGCGATGGCAGCCAGTTTGACCATTTATTCAAAAACAATGAAACCTATCAAATCGGCAAACTTACCGCAAAAGCAATAGAAACTCCGGGCCATACCCCTGCTTGCATGACACACATTATTGGCAATGCCGTTTTTGTGGGCGATACCATTTTCATGCCCGATGGCGGTACGGCCCGGGCAGACTTTCCGGGGGGTGATGCAGCAACACTTTATCAATCCATTCACAAGGTATTAAGCCTGCCGGAAGATTACCGCATTTTTGTCTGCCACGATTATGGCCCTAATAACCGTGATTTTGCTTATGAAACAACGGTGGCCCAACAGAAAAAACACAATATCCATGTAAAAGATGGTGTTTCGCAGGAAGAGTTTGTGGCAAAACGTGAAGCCCGTGATAAAACTCTGGGCATGCCACGGCTTATTCTGCCCTCTTTGCAGGTGAATATCCGCGCGGGTAATATGCCCGAACCCGAAGATAACGGCACGGTTTATTTGAAATTACCGGTGAATGCTTTTAAATAGAAGAATACGGTTTTCCGGTATGGGTCAGGCTCCCTCACATAAAGGCTCATACCGGAAAAAACCGTATTTGTTCATCGATCAACTTAACTGTCCTGGATGGTTTGTTTAAAGAGATCAAAAAATGCCTGGGTACGGGTAGGCAAGAGCCTTCTGCCGGGTGTTACGCCCCAAACCGTATCCGAGGGTAAAGACCATTCAGGCAAAATGCGTACCAATGTGCCTTCATTCACAAAATGTTTCGCAAAGGTTTCAGAAAGAATAATAATACCCATGCCTTTGGCGGCCAGCTCCTGGTGCAGGGCTACCGAGTTGGACGAAATGCGGTGTTCGGGTACGCCTTCCCAGATTTCTTTGTCTTTATGCAGTTTCCAGGGGATATGATCGCCATTGCTGTTGATCAGGACAAAACCCTGGTGTTTTAACAAATCTTCTGGTGAAGATGGCATGCCATGTTTTTTAAGGTAATCGGGGTTGGCATATAGCCCGTTATGCAATACGGCCAGTTTGCGGGCAACCAGCGTGCTGTCATCGGGCAGGCGATGGGCAATCCGTATGGCAATATCAAAGCGTTCCAGAATCAAATCAACCCGTCTTGCCGATAAATCCAGTTCTATGTTAACCAATGGGTACAGGCTGGCAAATTGACGCAAAACCCTATCCATGGACAAGGCCTTGAATTCATTGGGTAAAGAAACCCGTAATTTACCTTGTGGCGTTGTTTGCCGGTTTAGGGCAAATGCGGTGGCGGCTTGCGTTTCTTCAAGCAGGCGCCTGGCATGTTCAAGTACCCCTTCACCAAAATCGGTAATGGCCAGTTTACGGGTGCTACGGGTAATGAGTTTTTCACCCAGCAGGCTTTCTAGCTCACTGATGCGGCGTGACAGGGTGGATTTAGGCAAACCGGTTCTGTCAGAGGCCGCTGAAAAGCTGCCTGCTTCCATGATATGCGCAAATAAAATCAAGTCATTGGCATTTAAAATCATGTGATTCATACTTTATTATTCCGTTGATGGAACAATTATACCCGTTTTGAGGTCTTATGCTTTTAATGGTATTTCTATACACTGTTAAACATCAATTAATTTAATAAATTCATCAAGCGAAGAGATAAATTATGAATCAACCCTATACCCGTACAGCGATTACGCTTCACTGGTTAATGGCATTGGGTTTGACCGGCACGTTTGCATTGGGGGTTTATATGCAGGACTTGCCGCTTTCTCCGGCCAAATTGCAATATTACGCATGGCACAAATGGGCAGGTATTGCCATGCTGTTGCTGGTATTGGTTCGGGTTGCCTGGCGTATAACGCATAAAGCGCCTGAATTACCGGAATCCATGTCACCTTTTATGCGTTTTATGGCCAATGCGGCACATTGGGTGCTTTATGCCTTAATGCTGGCTATCCCGTTCAGTGGCTGGTTAATGAGTTCTGCACAGGGGTTTCAGGTAGTCTGGTTTGGCGTATGGCCTTTGCCGGACCTGGTGGGTAAAAGCCAGGAATTGGGTGCTTTACTGAATACGGTTCACTGGGCATTGAACTATTTCCTGCTCGCCTTTGTCATTATCCATGCCTGTGCGGCCCTCAAGCATCATTTTTTAGATAAGGATGATATTTTGACACGCATGGTACCTGTTCTGGATAAAAAGAACTAACCGTAAAAAACTGGAAATTTTTATGAAAAAGATAATACGCAATACCTTTGCAGCAGTCACGCTGGTAGCCGGAATGATGGGTAGCGCCCATGCTGCTGAATATAAAACCATTGACCCTTCAGCCAGTTCACTGTCTTTTGTTTATAGCCAGATGAACGTGAATATGGATGGGAAATTTACCGAACTAACGGCATCCACATTCAGCTTTGATCCGGCGGCACCGGAACAGGCTAGTGTGCTTATTGAAATCCCGGTATCCGGTATTGATGCCGGTTATGGTGAGGCCAACGAAGAACTGAAAAAAGCAGACTGGCTGGCTCCGTCAGACCACCCCCTGGCCAAGTTTGAATCTGCCAAGGTTCAGGCACTGGGTGATAACAAGTTTCAGGTTGATGGCAAATTAACCATCAAAGGCAATACCCGTGATGTATCCGTGCCATTTACCTTTTC
>JAAYHN010000023.1 GCA_012735395.1 Alcaligenaceae bacterium
AAGGTGAGGAAGTCACCACGGGACAGCAAGAGGGCGCGACGGAAGTTCTCTTCCATCATTGGGCCCAACACCAGACCCAGCAGCAAAGGCGCGCCTTCACACTTCAGCTTGGTCCAGATATAACCGATGATACCGAAGATGCCCATAACGTAAATATCAAAAGCGTTATAGTTCAGCGAGTAAACACCGATCGTGCAGAACAGCAGAATGGCCGGGAACAGGACACGGTAAGGCACTTTCAGCAGCTTGACCCACAGGCCAACCAGTGGCAGGTTCAAAATCACCAGCATCAGGTTACCAATCCACATGGAAGCAATCAGGCCCCAGAACAGCTCGGGGTGGCTACTCATGACCTGCGGGCCAGGCTGGATGTTGTGAATGGTCATGGCACCAACCATTAGCGCCATTACCGCGTTACCGGGAATACCCAGCGTTAACAGGGGAATAAACGAGGTTTGTGCCGCTGCGTTGTTGGCCGACTCGGGGCCAGCCAGACCGGCGGGGTGTCCTTTGCCGAAACGCTCGGGAGTCCTGGACATTTTCTTTTCAAGGGTATATGAAGCAAAAGATGACAATACCGCACCACCACCAGGCAAAATACCCAGGGCAGAACCCAGCAAAGTACCGCGCACCACGGCCGGTGCCGCTTCCTTGAACTCTTGTTTATTGGGATACAGGCTGCCGATTTTATCGGTGATATCAACACGGTTTTCTTTTTGCGCCAGGTTGTTCATGATTTCGGCCAGACCGAAAACACCCATGGCCACCACGGCAAAGTCGATACCGTCTTGCAGCTCGGGAATACCGAAGTCAAAACGGGCCACACCCGAGTTAACGTCAGTGCCCACCATACCCAGCAACAGGCCCAGGATAATCATACATACCGCTTTGGGCAGGGAGCCGGACGCCAGCACCACCGCACCAATCAGACCCAAGACCATAAGGGAGAAGTATTCGGCGGGACCAAACTTGAAGGCGACTTCTGCCAGGGGTGGCGCGAAGGCAGCCAGCAACACGGTGGCAAAACAGCCGGCAAAGAAAGAGCCCAGGGCCGCAATGGACAACGCCGCACCCGCTCGCCCGTTCTTGGCCATCTGGTGCCCGTCAAGAACCGTCACCACCGCCGAGGTTTCACCCGGCAAGGCCACCAGAATGGCGGTGGTTGAGCCACCGTACTGTGCACCGTAATAAATACCGGCCAGCATAATCAGGCCCGCTGTGGGCGGCAGGATATAAGTCAGCGGCAACAGCATGGCAATGGTGGGGACCGGACCAATGCCTGGCAACACCCCAATCAGGGTACCCAACAAAGCACCCAAAAACGCATAGGTGAGGTTTTCCATGGTAAAAGCAACGGAAAACCCCAGGGACAAGTGTTCTAATAGTTCCATCATGACTATTTGCTCCCTTTAATCTTATTAATTAGAATGATGGCGCCAACAACAATCGACAGGGGGATAATGATCATTGCATAGGTTGGCCATTCAGCAAAAGGAACCGGCCATAGCGGGAAGATCAGGCCCAAACCCTTGACAAAAGCCAGCCAGGAAAAAATCACCAGGAAAATGGCATTGCCAATAGCGATTTTAAGACTGAACTCGTGACTGGCCAGGCTACTGAAGATAATCAGCAGAACCAGTGAAATATACAGGCCCAGGTTATCCAGCATGAC
>JAAYHN010000257.1 GCA_012735395.1 Alcaligenaceae bacterium
ACCCCGGTCAGGGTAGTAAATCAGGGAAATTTCCTGCAGCGGATCTGTAGTGAGGGTATCGTTATCGTCCCAGGCCGGCATCCAGAATTCCGCATTTTTGTGGTAGCAGTTTAACCAGTCATCCCATTGCGCATCATCAAGCAAACGGGCCTCTTTAAACAGGAATTGCTGGATTTTTTCATAAGAAACGGCGTTCATCAGTTGCCTCCCTCACTGTGTGACAGTGCTTTTTTCATGACTTCAGACCAGTATCTGTGCTGAATGGTGTACAAACCTTCATCTTCCGTTTTCAATCCGCTTAAAACGGGGTTCAGTCCCAGTGTTTTGGCAGCTTCGTCCGGGCCGTCAATCCAGTGCACTGAACCACGGCTCATGTCATTCCATTCCATGGCAATGCCGTTGTATCCGGCCTGGCAAGAACGGAATTCTTCCAGGTCATCGGGGGTGGCCATGCCGCTGGCATTGAAAAAATCTTCGTATTGACGGATGCGGCGGGCACGCGCCTCTTTTTCTTCCCCTTTGGGGGCAATGCAGTAAATGGTCACTTCGGTTTTATCTACCGAGATGGGGCGTAGTACCCGGATTTGCGAGCCAAACTGGTCCATCAGGTAAACGTTGGTATACAGGCACAGATTACGGGAACGTTCGATCATCCATCGGGCTTTTTCTTCACCGAAATGATGGATGTATTCTGCTTTTTTAGGAAAGTTTGGCCGGTCTTCGGGGTTGGCCCACTGGGTCCACAACAGCATATGACCATAATCAAACGCATAGAAACCGCCACCTTGCTGGCCCCATTTACCGGCACTCATGGCGCGGATTTTGTCTTCCTGGGCTTCTTTTTCTTTGCGCTGGTTGGTGGTGGCCGCGTAGTTCCAGTGAACCGCGGTCACGTGATAGCCATCGGCACCGTTCTCGGCCGTCAGCTTCCAGTTGCCTTCATAGGTATAGGTGGAAGAGCCTTTCAGGACTTCCAGGCCATCGGGCGACTGGTCAACAATCATGTCAATGATTTTGGCGGCTTCCCCCAGGAATTCCTGCAAGGGAGGCACATCGTCGTTCAGGCTGCCAAACAGGAAACCACGATAGTTTTCAAAACGGGCGACTTTTTTCAGGTCATGGGAACCTTCTTTGTTAAAGCATTCCGGATAACCGGCTTCAACCGGATCTTTGACCTTGAGCAGCTTGCCGCTGTTATTAAATGTCCAGCCATGAAACTGGCAGGTATAGGTTGCCTTGTTGCCCCGTTTGAACCGGCACAATTGCGCACCCCGGTGTGAACAGGCATTAATGAATGCATTTAATTCACCCTGGCGATTGCGTGCAATAATAATGGGTTGACGCCCCATGTAAGTGGTGTAGTAATCATTGACTTGCGGAATTTGGCTTTCATGGGCGAGGTAAATCCAGTTACCTTCAAAGATGTGCTTCATTTCCAGTTCAAACAGCGCTTCATCGGTAAAGATGCTACGGTGAACACGATAATCGCCTTTTTCTTTATCTTCAATTAACAAGCGATCAATATCAAGTTGAGGACTTAAGACAGCACTCATTTGTTTTCTCCTTTTTTTGGCAATCGTTTGCCCGGCCTGCAGGCAGAAGCGGCAGGCAACGGGACTTGAATAATGAAATTTTTATTTATTTACGCAGCGGCACGGCGACGTTCAACAACAGAAGCGGGGGCTTGTGCAACGTCTGGCAGCAAACGAATATCGAAGACGATATTTTTGTAAGGGCGGTCAAGGTTGTTTTCCTTGACTTTGGCCGGGTCAGTAATGTCTTTGACAGGAGGAACCAGGCCTTCACGGCTGGCAAAGGCAAAGTCATCCCACAGGTATTCATCACCATCAATATTGATTTGCGTGGTGAGTTTGCGATGTCCGGGGGCGGAAATGAAATAATGAATGTGTGCGGGGCGGTTACCATGTCTGCCCAGCATGTCCAGCAGGGCCTGGGTGGTGCCTTCAGGTGGACAGGCATACCCTACGGGCATAATGCTTTGTGCCTTGTAGTGACCGTTGGCATCGGTATAAATGCTGCGGCGCAGATTAAAGGCGGATTGTGATTTGTCAAAGTAAGAGTAGCAACCTTTGGTATTGGCATGCCAGATTTCAACTTTCGCATTCTGCAAAGGCTGGCCGTCGGCACCATAAACCGTACCTTCAAGAATTAACGGGTCGGCCAGATGGCTTTCGCTGCCATCGTCCATACGGGTAAATCCTATACTTTCCGGTGCGCCGGCAACATATAATGGGCCTTCAATCGTTCTGGGGGTACCGCCAGTCAGGCCAAGTTTTGCTTCGGATTCA
>JAAYHN010000024.1 GCA_012735395.1 Alcaligenaceae bacterium
AAGATTTGCAGGTAAGAAATATGTCCCGTTCAGCGTCCGGCACCAGCGAGCAGCCCGGTCACAACGTCAAGGCCAAATCGGGTTTGAATAAATCCATTCTGGATCAAGGCTGGGGAGAATTCAGGCGACAGCTTGAATATAAAACCGCATGGAATGGTGGCTGGCTGATTGCGGTACCACCGCAGCATACCAGCCAGACTTGCCCTTGTTGCGGTCATGTCTCCAAAGACAATCGTCAGACGCAAGCCCAATTTCATTGTGTTCAATGCAGTTTTGAAGATCATGCCGACAAGGTCGGTGCGATTAATATTTTAAGGGCGGGACACGCCCGGTTCGCCTGTGAAGTGAGCGATGCAGTCAGGTCGCCAGCAGCAGGAACCCACCGAGGTGAGTTGGCCCCTGTGGGCTAAACACGGTAGGAATCCCCTTCCTTGGCCCCTTGGGGCCGAGCGTTAGCGAGAGGGAGGGGAGGATGTCAAAGAGTGAGCAGGCAATGATAAAAGATTTACAGGGAAATAGTCTTGGCGGTGCAACCGGGAAATCAGCTGATTACTACGAACAGGCAGTCGCTTCATTCAATATTTACAGCGGTGATCCGGTTGGCTTGATTGACAGCGCCATTGAAGAATCCCCGGATTTCACCATGGCGCATATTTTCAAGGGATATTTGTTTGGGCTGGCCACCGAACCCGAGTTAAGCGGGCATGCCAGAACCATTATTAACCCGTTAAAAGAGCGAAGCCTTGATGACCGGGAGGCGTCACACCTGAGCGCACTGGACTTGATGTTAAAGGGAGAGTGGACAGCGGCTGCCCAGACACTGGATATTCATAATAGCAAATATCCGCTGGATATCGTGGCTTTACAGGCCGGTCATTTAATGGACTTTTACCGGGCCAGTTCCCGTAACCTGCGTGACCGTATTGCACGGGTCTTGCCGCACTGGTCAACTGAGGTTTCAGGGTATCCCATCGTGCTGGGCATGTATTCTTTCGGGCTGGAAGAAAGTGGTGATTATGCCCGGGCTGAAGAGACGGGTCGTAAAGCCACGCAATTGCAGCCGCTTGACTGCTGGGCACACCATGCGGTTGCGCATGTGCTGGAAATGCAGGGGCGGGTTCTGGATGGTGTTAACTGGATGACGGAACGTCAATCTTATTGGTCTGAAGCGGATAATTTTTTCAAGGTACATAATTGGTGGCATTGGGCGCTTTATCATCTGGAACTGGGGCAGGAAAACGAAGTCTTGGCTATCTACGATAAGCATATCCGTGCCGGTAACAGTACGGTGGCATTGGAACTGGTGGATGCCTCGGCAATGCTGTGGCGTTTGCATCTGGCCGGGATAGATACCGGAGATCGATGGAATGAAGTGGCTGACTGCTGGCAGCTCCATGCTGATGGACAGTCTTACTCTTTCAATGATTGGCATGCGGTAATGGCATACCTTGCTGCGGGGCGGGACAGTGAGGTGGAAAAAATCCGGCAAGACTTCAGGAATGCCTGTAATAGCGGTTCGGAAATGAGCCAGTGGATCCGGCAGACGGGGTTGCCATTAGTAGAAGGGTTTACCGCTTTCTGGCGTAAAGACTATGCCACAGCCACCCGGCAATTGCATGGAGCCAGATATATTGCCGATAGCTTTGGCGGCAGCCATGCGCAACGGGATATTATTGACCTCACCCTGCTGGAAGCAGCGATTTGTGCCGGTCAATATGATTTTGCGCAGGCGCTTGCCAATGAACGGCTGGCACTGAAGCCGAATAGCCGGTTAAATGTCGGTTATCTGGAACGCAGTAAGAAGCAGGCTTGACCTGTTGCGGTATCCTGCTCCTACGCAGGAGTGAACTGCCCCCAAAAGTTGGACACCCATCCAATCCTTGATAGGCAGTTCACTGCATGGGAACGCTTATCTGTCAGACACTCACTAAATCAGCGCAGATAATTTTCAGTCAAGGCCACCCAGTAAGCGGCACCAATCGGCAGGATTTTCTGGTTGAAGTAATATTCGGGATGGTGCACCATTTTGCCGGGCCCGTTACCCAGAAAGCAATAGGTTCCTTTCTTTTTCTGCAACATGAAGGCAAAATCTTCTGAAGCCAGGAAAGACGGGCCGGGATAAATAACCTGATCGTCGCCAAAAGTGGCGCGTGCAATTTGCGCCGCTTTTTCGGTTTCTTCGGCATCATTCACCAGTACGGCGCCGGGCACCCCTTCGTGAATCTCATAGGTGCAGCCAAAAGATTGGGCCTGATGCGCCACGATACGGCGGATATTGCCCAACACCAATTCTCGGTCTTCAGGTGTGGTGGTGCGCACCGACAGGCGCATAATGGCGTTGTTGGCAACCACATTACCCGCATTGCCCGCCAAGAAAGCACCAATGGTTACTACGGCCCGATGCGCTGGCGCCACATTGCGCGACACAATACTTTGAATCGCCATCACAATAGAAGAACCCGCCACCACCGGGTCAATCGTTAACTCGGGAATGCCGCCATGACCGCCTTTGCCGGTAATATTCACTTCCCAATTGTCAACCGATGCCATCATTTGGCCGGGGTTGAAGTAAAACTTGCCTTCATCAAGATCCGGGATATTGTGCATGCCAAACACCACATCAACGGGGAAGCGCTCAAACAGCCCGTCATTAATCATTGCCGGGCCACCCTCCATGGTTTCTTCACCTGGCTGGAAAATCAGCCGGACAGTACCATTGAAGTTCTGGGTTTTGGCCAGGTAGCGGGCAGCCCCCAGCAGCATGGCGCTGTGACCGTTATGGCCGCACAGATGCGACACCCCTTCAACGGTTGATTTATAAGAAAAATCGTTTTGTTCCTGAATGGGAAGGGCATCGAAGTCGGCCCGCAGTCCAATACTTTTGTTACCATCGCCCACTTTCAGCGAGGCAACAATACCATGTTTGCCAACACCGGGAACGATGTCATAGGCACCCATTTCGCGTAACTGTTCAAGGATATATTCAGATGTTTCGGTTTCTTGCATGGACAGCTCGGGATGACGATGCATATGCTCGAACCATTCTTTCATCCGGGCGCTGTCTTGTTCAAGCGCTTTGACAAGGGTATTCATATTACTGCTCCTGTATTAAAGAGGGTGCCCTGCTGCCGTTTGGCAGCAGCAGGCAGGATTTAGCCGCGTTCGGTGGGTTTGCCCTTGGGCACAGTGATCATGATGGAAAGGATGGCCGCCAGTAACATGAGCAGATTGGCGAGCAGTGCAAAAAAGGCCGCCTCGCGCGATGCCAGGTTTGCCTGATTGCCCACAAAAGTGATCACCCCTTCAACCCAGCGCACGCCATCATTGGAACCGGCAATGGCGGTGTAGATGGTAGAAGAGATGGCGACCCCGAAAGAGGCACCCAGTGACGAGGCCATTTTATAAATACCTGCCCCGGCACCGGCCTGGTCTTCGGGCAGGTTTGACAGGGCGGCATCGGTGGAGGGCGTGGCATAGAAAGCCAGGCCAAGCCCGAATAGCGCGAAGGCAATGACCGCCAGTACCGTGTAGGTATCCAGCATCAGGTGGGTTGGCATCAGCAGTACAATTGACAGGCCTACGATATAGGAGCCCCACAGCATGGGTTTGCGTGGGCCAAAGCGTTGCAGCATTTTTTCACCAACGCGGATG
>JAAYHN010000258.1 GCA_012735395.1 Alcaligenaceae bacterium
TCATTGAAACTTCAGCCTCTATCGTGGTGCTGGCCCCGTTACTGCTGCCTGTTGCAATCAAGTTTGGCGTTGACCCAACCCACTTCGGGATCATCATGGTGGTTAACCTGGCCCTTGGCATGATTACCCCACCCTTTGGCGTCAACCTGTTTGCCACCTGCACGGTGGCCAAACTGCCCATTGAAAAACTGCTGAAACCACTAGTGCCATTTGTATGCGTCACCCTGGTTTGTTTAATGATCATCACCTATGTACCTGAAATTTCCCTGGTACTGCGTGACCTGGCTTATCGTTAAGCGCATTCAGTAGTCATCGCGGCACACCCGCCCCCTTCAGGGCGGTTTAAACAAAAGGTATCGCTGTATATGTATACAGTCTCAAAAGAGATTACAATACAGCGATGTCTTTTTCCTATTATTGCGCAGCACGACCATGGCCATTTTCAACGATTCATTATCCAGCAGCCTTCCCACCCGGATTGTTTCTCCACAAGCCAGCTCACCCAATGAAGAATCGGTTGAACGTGCCCTGCGCCCCAAAACCCTTAAAGACTACGCTGGCCAGCAACGTGCCCGCGAACAGCTCGAAATTTTCATTGCGGCGGCCCGCCAACGCAATGAATCCCTTGACCATGTCCTGCTGTTTGGCCCACCCGGGCTGGGCAAAACCACACTGGCCCATATTATTGCCAACGAAATGGGTTCACAGTTACGGCAAACATCCGGGCCGGTGCTTGAACGTCCCGGCGACCTGGCCGCCCTGCTTACCAACCTTGAAACCAATGATGTCCTGTTTATAGATGAAATCCATCGTCTGTCACCGGTGGTGGAAGAAATCCTTTACCCCGCCCTTGAAGACTTCCAGATTGATATTTTAATTGGAGAAGGCCCCGCTGCACGCAGTGTCAAAATTGACCTGCAGCCTTTTACCCTGGTGGGCGCCACTACCCGGGCAGGCATGTTAACCAACCCCCTGCGTGACCGTTTTGGTATTGTCTCAAGGCTTGAATTCTACAATACGGCCGATCTTACCCATATCGTCAGCCGCAGTGCCCATTTGCTTAATGTCTCCATCACCCCCGACGGCGCGCGGGAAATTGCCTGCCGTTCCCGTGGTACCCCCCGAATTGCCAACCGTTTGCTGCGCCGGGTCCGTGATTATGCCGAAGTCAAATCCAATGGCGTCATTACCGCCGAATCCGCTTCGGCCGCCCTGGGCATGCTGGAAGTAGACCCGCAGGGGCTTGACTTAATGGACCGCAAACTGCTGGAAACCATTGTGCATAAATTTGATGGCGGCCCGGTTGGGGTTGATAACCTGGCCGCTGCCATTGGCGAAGAGCGCGACACCATAGAAGACGTGATAGAGCCTTATTTAATACAGCATGGTTACCTGCAAAGAACCCCGCGCGGGCGTATCGCAACCTTAACCACCTGGCGCCATCTGGGGCTGCAGGCACCCTCACAGGGTGATGAGGGCAAGCTGTTCTAAGCCGTTTTTTGCTTCATATAATGGCCAAACCGGCCATTACTGGTTTTCTTCCAGAAACGTGATAATCGCCTCGCCATAATTTTCCAGCTTGTGTTGCCCAACCCCGCTAATAAAACCCAAATCTTCAAGGGTTTCGGGGTTGTTCAGGGCAATCTGGCGCAAGGTGGCATCATTAAAAATCATATACGCCGGCACCTCATGCTCCCGGGCCACTTCCAGGCGCCATTTCCTGAGCAGCAGAAAACGTTCCTCGGCCTCAGGGGGCAGGTTAATAATCGGTTTTTTGGACTTGGGCATGATATTGCGGGATTTGGCCGCCATGCGTTCAGACTCCTGGCGCAGCATAAGGACTTCTTCGCCTTTCAGGACCGCCCGGCTTTTTTCAGTCAGGGCCAGCGTCCCGTAACCTTCGATATCCAGCGCCAGGTAATGATTGGCCAGCAACTGCCGCAGCACGCCACGCCAGGCCGTATCACTTAAATCTTGCCCCACCCCGAAAACACTTAAGGTATCGTGCTGGTTCTGCGTGACCCGGTCTGTTTTCTTGCCCCGTAAAATATCAATAATATGGCCGGCACCAAAACGCTGGTTACGTTCTTTAAGCAAACGGTAAACCGCTGACAGGATTTTCTGGGCCGCAATGGTGCCATCCCACATTTTGGGCGGGTTCAGGCAAACATCGCAATTGCCGCAAGGCTCGATATGCTGGTCAAAATAGGCCAGCAGGCGCACCCGGCGGCACTGGGCGGTTTCACACAAGCCCAGCATGGCATCAAGCTGGGCGGCAGAACGACGCTTGAAGACCTCATCACCATTGGAATCTTCTATCATTTTGCGCTGCTGCACCACGTCTTGCAGGCCATACGCCATCCATGCCGTGGCCGCCAGGCCATCCCGGCCGGCACGCCCGGTTTCCTGGTAATAGCCCTCGATGGACTTGGGTAAATCGATATGTGCCACGAAGCGGACATCCGGCTTATTGATACCCATGCCAAAAGCGATGGTGGCTACAATCACCAGATCGTCTTCCTGCTGGAAGCGGGCCTGATGCGCTGCCCTGCGCGCGGCATCCAGCCCGGCATGATAGGGAATGGCCTTGATCCCTTCTTTATTAAGGAATTCGGCAATGTCTTCGGTTTTATTGCGGGACAGGCAATACACAATGCCCGAATCGCCCATATGTTCTTCACGGATGAAATTCAATAACTGACGCCGGACATCGTACTTTTCAACGATGTTATAGGTAATATTGGGGCGGTCAAAACTGGCAATGAACTGGCGCGCGTTATCCAGTGCCAGCCGCTGCACGATCTCATGACGGGTATGGGTGGTCGCGGTTGCCGTAAGCGCGATTCTGGGCACATCGGGCCATTGCTCGTGCAGGACGGACAAACCCATATATTCGGGCCGGAAATCATGCCCCCATTGGGAGACACAATGGGCCTCGTCAATGGCAAACAGGGCAATCCGGCCCTGCCTTAACAGCTGCATGCAACGATCGGTTAGCAAGCGTTCGGGGGCGATATACAGCAAATCAAGCTCCCCCTGCAAAAAGCTGCGTTCCACCGCCCGTATTTCTGACCAATCCTGGGTGGAGTTTAAAAATGCCGCCTGCACGCCCAGCTCTTTCAGGGCGTCCACCTGGTCTTTCATGAGCGCAATAAGCGGAGACACCACAATGGCGCAACCCGGGCGAACCAGCGCGGGAACCTGATAGCATAAAGACTTGCCTGCACCGGTTGGCATAAGCACAAGCGCATCGTTACCTGAAACAAGGTGTTCCACGATGGTTTGCTGTTCGCCCCGGAAAGACTCGTAGCCAAAAACAGTTTGTAACACCTTAATGGCTGATGACATGGATACCACTGAAATATACTGTGTTGGTTAAATCATGATTAAAACAATTCTGGACCAGAAAAGTCGTATGATGGGATATTATAGTCAATCCTGAATGAGCAAAATGAAAAAACCTTTTTTTTACAAACTGCTGGCAAGTATCAGTGCCAGTATGCTTGCCACGACCGCCTTCGCAAAAATTCCGGTTTATGTCAGCAGCAGTACACCCAACGACCCCATTGGCACACATATCGTTGCACAGCTGCAAAACCAGCTCATGAATTCCCCTTCCCTGCGCCTGGTAAATAATCTTGACCAGGCGGTGGCCCGCGTCAGGGTTCTTGGCGCAGACCCGACCCGCGACGGGCGCTATACCGCACTGGCCGAAAATGTGGATATTGTCAATGTAACGGCACCACATGCGGCATGGCTGAATATCCAGCAACATATCCGTATCTGTCTGGCTGAATCCAGCGACAGCTGCACCCGGCAAATTTATACCGATCTTGAAGCAGTTGCCACCCAGTATGGCCCGCAACTCCAGCAGAAACTGGGTCGCTGAAACTTGATCTGTCCCATGGAATGCGGCAACAGCAGCATTTTATTACTTTACCCCCAAGCCTGCCTGTTTATAATATTGCCTTCCCGTCAGGCTTTCTATTAAACAGGCAAAGAAAAAAATGAATATTGGTATTGCAGGTGCAGGCTTATCCGGCCGTCTGCTCGCTTTTGCTTTGGCTTCCCAAGGTCATCAGGTAAGTGTTTTTGATCCGGCTCCTTCCATGTATAGCCCGGTTGCCGCAGGCTGGACGGCAGCGGGCATGCTCAGTCCGGTGGCCGAACTGGAAAGCGGTGATGACAATGTTTTTCAGTTGGGCGTGCGCTCGCTGGCACTATGGGCCCATATTGTGCCCCGCCTGCAACAGGAAGTGGAACTGCATTTCAATGGCAGCCTGCTGGTAGCCCACCGTGGCGACGAAGGTGCTGCCGAACGGCTGGTTTCCCTGCTTAAAGCCAAGGCACCGCAACAAGAGCAGCCCCAGTCCCTGTCCCGCAGCGACCTGAACAGCATGGAGCCCGCCATACAGGGCCCGTCCCACACCTGGTTACTGGCAAACGAAGGGCAAATCCATACAGTCCAGGCCATGCGTGCCCTGGCCGAATCGGCACCCAATGTCCAGTGGCACTGGAGCCAACCGGTTACTTCCCTAACCCCTCACACCATTCATACCAGCACCTCAAGCCATACCTTCGACTGGGTTTTTGATACCCGTGGCGTGGGTGCCCGCGACAAGGCCATCCATGATGCCAGCCTGCTGGCCTGCCAGAACGTACGGGGGGTGAGGGGTGAAATTTTCTGGGTCAAGGCCCCGGGCGTAAAACTGAACCGTCCGGTTCGCCTGCTCCACCCCCGTTACCGGGTGTATATTGTGCCGCGTGCCCCCGATATTATCGTGGTGGGTGCCAGCGAGATTGAAAGCGAAGACCGCTCAGCCGTTTCAGTACGCACCACGGTAGAGCTACTGGCTGCCGCCCATAGCATTTTACCTGAAATGGCCGAGGGCAGGATCATCCATACCGATGTCAACCTGCGCCCGGCCCTGGTTGACAACTTCCCGCGTATTGAAACCGAAGACGGCCTGACCCGTATTAACGGCTTGTTTCGCCACGGCTGGCTAATTGCCCCCGCTGTAATTGAAAACGCTTTAAAATCAGTCTTTTCATCTGATTATTCTTTATCGCAGGCATGACAACAATTTCAATCATAGTTAATGGTATTGAGCGTGATGTTAACCAAGGCATGACACTGAGTGCTTTGGTTGAACGGTTGCAACAGGAATCGGGGCAGGAATCCGATCCCACTGCGCTGGCAACAGCAGTCAATGAAATATTTGTGACACGCTCTTCACGTGAACAGTATATTTTGCAGGCAAACGATGCCGTCTTTACCTTTTCCCCCATCACTGGCGGCTAATACGCATTTACCATGTCATTCACTATTGCAGATACCCTGTTAAACAGCCGTTTCTTTCTGGGTACGGCAGGCTACCCCTCTCCCAAAGTATTGCAAGATGCCATTAGCGCATCCGGAGCACAGGTGGTAACGGTTGGCCTGAAACGCCAGCTGGCGCCCGGCCAGAACCCCCTTAGCAAAAGCACCACCGATGGCGTTGACAACGCTTTCTTCCAAATGCTGAAACAAAACGGTGCCCGCCTGCTGCCCAATACCGCCGGCTGCAAAACCGCCCGTGAAGCCATTACCCTGTCGCATATGGCACGGGAAATTTTCAACACCAACTGGATCAAGCTTGAAGTGATTGGCGACGACTATACCCTGCAGCCCGATCCTATCGAGCTGATTACCGCCGCCACCCAATTGGTTAAAGACGGTTTTGAAGTTTTCCCTTACTGTACCGATGACCTGGTAACCTGCAACCGCCTGCTTGATGCCGGTTGCCGTATTTTAATGCCATGGGGTGCACCCATCGGTTCGGGCCAGGGCCTGGTGAACCCGTATGCACTCAGAACCCTGCGTGCCCGTTTGCCCAATGTACCCTTGGTGGTGGATGCCGGCATCGGCTCACCGGTAGATGCCACCCGCGCCATGGAACTGGGCTTTGATGCCGTATTGTTGAACTCTGCCGTGGCTCAATCACATGCCCCGGTAAAAATGGCAGAAGCCTTTAAACTGGCCATCCAGGCCGGCCGTCTTGCCTATGAAGCAGGGATTATGGCCAAACAGGATATGGCCACCCCCAGCACCCCGGTAACAGGCCGCCCTTTCCTGCTATAAAAGCAGCGGGTTTGCCGCAAACTCAAACTAAAGTGGCCGGCTCCTTAGGCCAGCCACACCAGGCCACCGTACGCCAGCATGCCGGCCAACATGGCAAGCCCCGTGTTTTTACTGGCCTTCAAAACGGCAACCAAAATAATCACCGCCATGATATAAGACCCGGTTTCAGGCCAGGAAGCACTGCCTTTCAGGCCTGAATACAAAACAACCGTTGTAGTGGACACCAGGATAGCCGGCCCCATGATGGCAAAACGGCCCGAATTCAGGCGTGACAGCAAACGGCTGCGTTGCAACAGCACAAACGGGAGGGCACGCATCAGGTAGGTCAGGACCCCCATAACCAGCATGGCAATCAGGTACTCATGCTTTTCCATCTTCACCTCCGGGTGCATAAAACAGGCAGACACCAAAAGCCCCGACCAGAATCGCCAGGGTTGGATACCCCAGGGACACCACCACCAACGTCACAAGCACCCCGGCCAGCAGCGCCTTGAGCATATGACTCTGGATACTTTGCACAGTGACGGCAACAAACATGGCCGGCAAGGCAAAGCCCAGGGTTTTTTCCACCACGGGAAACGCCTTTAGCAATTCATCACCGGCAAAAACACCGATGGCCGTTCCGCTTGCCCAGGACAACCAGGCCAAAAGCCCTAAACCCATATACCAGCTGCTGCGGGCAGGCGGCTCTACCTTGCCCATGCCAACATAACAGGTTGCGAACACTTCATCGGTCAGGTAAAACGCCTTGAGCAAACGGTTTTTTAACCCTTTGGGCAAATGTTTTTCTATGATGGGGCCATACAGAAGATGACGGGCATTAAGCAGGGTAACCAACATGACCATGGTCGCCAGCGGCGTACCCAGTTGAAGCGAAGCCAGAATAAAAAACTGCCCGGCACCCGCATAAACAATAAGGGAGGTGGCAATCAATTCTGTGGCACTCAGGCCAAGGCTGCTACCCGCAATCCCGAATGCCATCGCCACCGGAATATAACCCAGCATGATAGGCACACCGGCACGCAGCCCCCTGCCAAAATAGTTCAACTGACTCATTTTTAATTATTACTGCCTGATTTACTTCTGTGAAAAACAGAGATATTACACCATTGCAGCAGGCACCTGCACCGTAAAGCCTTACTCCCAGATAACCAATTGCTTGCCGGGTTCGAACGGGTGCGCCATGGCCTGGCCATATATGCCATAAACCGCATACAGGTTATCGCGTGTCAGGACCGCCTCGGGCACATCGCAGGCAATCAGTTTGCCATTGGCCAGCAAAGCTATCCTGTCACAATAGCGGGCGGCCAGGTTCAGGTCATGCAAAATAATCAAGATACCGATGTTTTCCTGTCTGGCCAGCTTGCCCAGCGTACTTAGCAAATGCTGCTGGTATTTTGGATCCAGGCTGGAGGTCGGCTCGTCAAGCAGCATATAACGGGCTGCCGGATTTTGCTCCCGCTGTGCCAGCAACTGCACCAGCACACGGGCAAACTGCACCCTTTGCTGCTCGCCACCGGACAGCATCCGGTAGTTCCTGTCACGCAACTTTACAACATCGGCCCATTGCATGGCTTTTTCCAGTAATGCACCCACCTCAGCCATGCTAAGGTCCGGGAACGGATACATGCCCATTTCAATAATTTCCAGCACTTTCATGTCAAACGTAAGGCTGGCATTTTGTGGCAATACCCCACGGATTTGGGCACACTCCAGTTCACTCAGGCTGGCAAGATCCCTGCCATTAATACTCACCCGGATTTTATCGTGCGAAGAAAGCCCCTGTTTTATTTCACCCGACAACACGGAAAGCAAAGTTGATTTACCTGCGCCATTGGCTCCCAGCAAAGCCAGTACCTGCCCGCTTTCCACCGCAATGGAAACATCATTGATAATACAACGCTGCTGACGATTGATATGCAGCGACTCACCTTTCATTAATTGTGACATCTCATGACCTCTTGCCGCGTATCAATAACCATAGGAAGAACGGCCCCCCGATCAGGCTGGTAACCAGCCCGATGGGCAGCTCTGATGGCAGAATGACTATTCTGGCTGCCCAGTCTGCCAGCACCAGGGCCAGGCCACCTGCCAGCACAGAGGCCGGCAATAAATAACGGTGATTGGCGCCGATAATCATTCGCATGATATGCGGTACCACCAGCCCGACAAAACCAATACCACCGGTCACCGCCACCAGCGGGCCAATTAACAGGGCCACACAAACGATCAGCTTGCGCCGCAGTTTCTGCATTGAAAACCCCAGATGCCCCACTTCCCGCTCACCCAGCAACAAGGCATTCAGCGCCCGCCACTGGGTACAGAGGTAAATTGAAATAAGCAAGGTCCAGGGCAGCATGAATGCCAGAATCGTCCAGGACCCGGTTGCCAGGCTGCCCATGCTCCAGAAGGTTAAATCGCGCAACTCATTCTCGGTGGAGATATACGTTAGCAAACCAATAAAACTGCCGGAAATGGCATTGATGGCGATCCCTGCCAATAACAGGCCAGCCACCCCCGGAAAACGGCGCCCCACCAGATAAGCCAGCAAAGTACTGAGCAGACTGCCAATAAAAGCGGCGGAAGCCACCCCCCAGAAACCGGCACCGGTTAATACAATCATTATCACCGCCCCCAGGGCGGCCCCTGATGACACGCCAATCAGGCCAGGCTCGGCCAGCGGATTCCTGAACAAGGCCTGCATGACCACCCCGGACAATGCCAGCGCAGCACCCGCCACCACGCCAAACAGGACGCGGGGAATACGGATATCCAGCAATACCCCCTGCTGCAGGCGCAGGTTGTCCGGGACATCCCCCCATAACAGGGTTGGAATGCTGGACAGGGGAATATCAACCGCACCGCTGCTGCCTGACAGCATGACACTGACCAGCAGCAGGGTACTTAAAATGATAATGACGCGAATGGAAAAAAAATGTGCCTGAAGAAGATTAATGTGCCGCATTTGATGCTGATTTAAGTTGTTCTATGGCCTGCCCGATACGCGGCCCCAAACCCAGTGCCAGGAGATCATCCATGACAACGATCTGGTTTTTCATGGCAGCCGGCGTTGCCGCAATGGCCGGATGGCTGATGAACTTTTCCATGCCGCCAGAGGCCTGCAGGGAACCTTCAGTCACAATAATAAGTTCTGGACCCAGATTGAGCAAGGCCTCGGCGGAAACCGGCTTGTAACCTTTCTGGCTTTCTTCCAGGATATTGTTCAGGCCGGCCAGCTTAATCAGGGCAGAGGCGGCGGTATCCCTGCCGGCCGCCTGGATATTGCCCGTCCGGTTAACCACCAGCACGGTTTTCAGGTTTTTACCTTTTATGGCCTGTGCCTGGCTAACCTGCTGGCGGATTTTTTCTACCAGTTCCCGGCCTTTTTCTTCTACCGACAAGGCCTGGGCAACCTGCCCTACCCGTTCGTATAAAGAGTCTATATTTGGCTGATCGGATACCCGGGTAATATCAATACCCAGCTGCTCAAGGTTATCCAGTGCTTTTTTGGGACCGGCATTTTCTGAAGCCAGAATCAGATCCGGCTTCATGGAAGCCACCCCTTCTACCGAGATGGCACGATAATAGCCAACCCGTGGCAATTTGGTGGCTTCTTCAGGATAAAGACTGGAAATATCATTGGCAATCAATTTGTCGCCCATACCAAGATCATAAACAATCTCGGTGACAGAACCCCCCAGGGAAACAATTTTATTGGCGGGTTCTGCCACGGCAGCGTGCATGAATGCGCTAAAAATGGCGAATAATGCGATTTTTTTCATAGGAGTTCTACGCAGCAAGCGGTTCCTTGCACAAAGATTCCAGCAAAGTACGCCATTCTGTCAGTTCCGGCACCCCGGGTTTACGAACGCCAAAGAATTGCACAATCAACTCGCCTGATTTTTCATAGACTTCAATGGAGGTTACCCAACCATCCCGGGTGGGTTTATTAACGGCCCAGACGGAATCAATCGCTTCGGTATTAAGATGCATATTAAAGGCCGGATCAAGAATATTAAACCACGGCCCGGTACGCAACAGTTTTTTAACGACGCCAGAATGGATTTGCACCATACCTCGGTTGCCCACAAAACACATGATAGGAATTTCCCGCTCGACGCTGAGCTGTAACATTTGTTCGACAGCATCTTTGCCTAATTGCTGGGCCAGGTCATTGCCTGCTGCCTGCAAGGCGGCAATACGGGATATATTCCATTTTTTAAGTAATGGGAAAAACTCGTGCGTATCTTTCATGCCCAGCCAGTTATCACGCAACTGTTCGGGTGCCTGTGCGGCATATTCCGTAACGGCATCGGTCGCTGCCGTTACCGCCGGCAAGGTTGCCAAATCTGCCTTATATTTTGCCAGCAATGCATCATAAGCCGGTATTGACGTATTTTCAGTGCAATATACTTTATGGATTGCCGTACCGGTTTCATCAAAGAACTGGATGCTGCGACGACCATCCTGGTTAACCCCCCAGGCGGTTTTCCAGCATGAAAAAAACATGCGCAAATCAATATCCGGCCCCAGCACAATCCCGATTGAGCCCTTGCCAACCTGGACGTCCTCATAGCTGCCATGACGCTCATGGACGCACCATTCATTGCGGGTTAAAATCATCACCTCACCCAGCGTTTTCAATTCTTTGAAAACTTCTTTGGTATCGCTTCCCAAATAGACTGATTCAACCCCGCAGCACCCGGCGGCAACCAGCTCCATTTCACTGACACCCAGTTTTTCCGCAATATTGCGGATTCTTAATTTTGGCTCCTGTTTTTGCAACTCGATGCAACGTTCACGTAACTTTTCAAAAGACTCATTCATAACTTTTACCTTAAAACAATTTAATAAGCGGTTAATTTTATTTTAATACTGATAGCTGACAGAAATGCTGGCATGACGGCCTGGTTCTGTGTAGTAATCCATTTCCCTTGAAATCCGGCTGCTTCCGGCTGTAGGCACATTCAGGGCATTCCAGTATTTTTTATCAAACACATTCATCAGGCCCGCCTGCACCCGCAAACCTTTAACCATAGAGGGTGTCCAGTAAACACTCAGGTCAAGTGTGCCGTAACCCGGTGCCTTGAAGTCAGGATTAGGGTTTTCTGCTGTTGCTTCCGGGTACATCACTTTGTTACGTTTGGCCGCCAGCGTTAATATGGCTTCGCCCCCCCACTCTGCTGTCTGGTATCCCAGGGCCAGAATCCCTTTGACAGGGGCAACAGAATTCAGGTGTTGCCCTGTGGCACGGTCTTTACCGTTTGCCCATGCAACTGAACCACGGGTATACCAATTGCTATTGATGTTCCAGTAAGCGCTGGCTTCCAGGCCATAAATGCGAACCCGCTCCAGGTTAGTATAGCTAAATACACCAAAAGGATACATACCGGTTTGCATCATTTGACCATAGACGGAGTCAGGCGATACCGGAATACCGGACTCGATAAAATTCTTATAGCGCTGGTCAAAGACAGTCAATGCGGCCCCTGCCGTATCCGTATTCACGGAAACACTCAGTTCCCAGCCACGGCTGCTTTCCGGGGCAAGCCCCGGATCTCCCTTGCGCAAGTAGTTGGAAACTGAACCGAACTGCATATACAGCTCGGGGGCGGTAGGCGCCCTGAAGCCATGCGCATAGCGGGCAAACAGGTTTACCGTTTCGGTCGGGTTCCAGTTGAACTCAAGAGACGGAGAAAAGCGGCCACCGCTGCGCTTGCCCAGCTCGTCTTGATTAAGGTTTTCATTATTGGCAAAGGCGCTGGAGGTTTGCGGGTTACGCTGATAATGGTCATAACGGATACCGGGCGTTAAACTGTACTGCCCATTTGCCCAGGAAAACGTATTCTGCACATAAGCAGACCAGTCACGGCTTTTCACACTGGGCACGTCTGCCTGGTTGGTATGCAGGAATTCACACGCCCTTGGGCCAAATGGCGCGGGCAGGCCCGGTGGCACCACCGGGCAGTTATCAACCCCGCCCGAATACTGGCGGTAACGGTCTTCGGCAAAACCAATACCCGCACGCCATTGTGAACGCAACTCACCGGTACTCCAATACCCCGAGGCATCCAGGTTCAGCCCCCAGCCTTTTTGCTCGACATTGTTATAACGGGTGTATTCACCGGAAGGATAACCATATTTATACGGGTCACGCGGAATAATATAGGCCCGGGCATCGGTTTGCCTCCAGGCATCCTGATTGTCTTCCAGTGCGGTTTTGTTCCAGTACGCCAAAACAGACAAACTATCCAGGGAAGAAAAAGCCTGCTGCGACTGATAATCATAATTCAGCCAGACCCTGTCCCTTTTAATGATTTCCTCAAGCGCGTTATCACCAATTTTATAAGTCGCATTGTCTTGATCGTTCAATTGGTCAATATCTTTTTCCTGACGGAAAAAACTGGCGCCGAAACCCAGTTTATGTCCGGGAGCCAGATCATGTTCAAGACGGAACAGGGCAGAGTTACGATGATAATCGGCCGGATTTGCTTTTGTTCGCCCGGTACCGTAACCCCCCACATCGGCTATATTTTCAATTTCATGACCTTTTTTATAACCATACTGCAGCAACATTCGGGTGCTTTCACTTAAACGGGCGGCAAAAGCAATATCACCACTGATGCTGTCATCAAGGCCGCTATAGGCCGTTTTTGCCAGAAACCCGATATTATTTTCACCACTCAGCAAATCACCGGGTGACAGGCTTGACAGAGCAACCACCCCTGCCATGGCGCTGCTTTGTTTAGAGCCGGGGCCTTTCACAATATCAATCGCGGAAAGCGTATTGAAGTTAATGCTTTCCAGGCCACCTTTTACCCCCCTGCTGCCATCACTGAGCCATGGCATGGGCACACCATCTTCAGTCAAGAGCACACGATGCCCGCCCACCCCACGGATATTCACACTGCTGTCAGTACGGCTGAAATTGACCCCTGGCACAAGACGCTGCCCCAGGTCGGCCCAGCTTTGAATATCAGCCCGTTCCAATTCCTGCCTGCCAATATTATTTTCCCTGGGTTTGACCTCATTCCCATCCTGGGCCTGAATCACTGGCAAGGTTGTTACATTTATTGTTTGTTGTGATTGTTGTGCAACTGAAACCAGGGGAGCCGTGAGTAAACCCGAAAGCACCAAGACCCGATAAGTACGGGCA
>JAAYHN010000259.1 GCA_012735395.1 Alcaligenaceae bacterium
AAAGAAGTACAAAGCCCGGCAAACTCAGGCCAACCGCCAAGGGAAGAAACAAACCAACCTCTCTCTGTCGGATGCCGCCAGAACACAGCTCGACCAACTTGCCAAAAGGGAGCGTTTGAGCAAGACGGAAGTTATCGAACTTCTCATTCAGGGCGCCCATGAAAGAGGGTTGTTGAACTAACTGAAGGTCTGACCAGCATCGTCACGGTCGTCTAGACACAGCGCGGTGAAGCCCGCCGTATCATTAGCGTCAGGAGCAAAAATAGAATTGCATTCATACGCAATTTGCGTACTGGATGTTGAAAGTAGAGTTGGAGGCGAGGCGATGAAAAAGCGGAACCTGTTTTCAGAAATCACTGGGGGCTTCGACGCCCTGGCGAACGCACGCGCCCGTAAGCAAACACTGCGTACGCACGAGGTAGAAATCAACCCTATACCGGACCGCCGAACTGACGGCTCTGCGCGAGAGCCTGAATCTATCTCGCCCGGTGTTTGCGCGCTATTTGCGCACCAACCCACCTACTCTAGAGAACTGGGAACAGGGTCGAGCCAAACCTAACGCTCAAGCCGCCCAGCTGATCCGTCTGGTCGAGAAGTTTCCTGGGGCGGAGGTATGACGAACGAGCCCGCCTTAGGCCCTCAAGCCCACACCGTAGCCAAATGGTGGGGACATTGGTGAGCACAATCGCTAAATTAGATAAAAAGTTTATATAAACAACTGATTATTAACGTATTTTTATTATGATCGACATACAGGCGCAGAATATTGAGTAAATCCAGACATTTTTTCCACCGGAATACCCTGTATTAAGTAGTTAAGCCCCGGCTTTATTAATTATTTATTCATCGGCTTTTATTTCATATTCATGGACTACCTCTCGCAGGCAGTCCATGGCCAACTGTACCGCATGCGACATAAACGCATCTTTGCTCCAGTACATGGCAACGGCACCTGAACCAGACAGGGGCATGGGCAGAATATCCAATACCCCCATCCGGGTTAACCTTTGGGCGGCCCGTCCCGAAGCAACTCCAATCATATTGCTGTTATTCAATAGCATTAAATTGGCCGTCACTGAATTGGTTTCCAATGTATCTGCCGCAATAGGCTGCCCTGCCTGCTGCAGTGCCCTGTCAAACACATTGCGTACCGGTGTTCCCTTGGGCCAGGTAATCCAGCGGTAGTCATACAAATCTTTCCATTGAAGCGGGGCAACATTCAACAAGGGATGATCTGGCCGCACCACAAAATGAATGCCATCATAAAACAGGACTTCCGTTTCCAGGGCCGGAGAACCGAATTCAAGGTCGGCCCTGCCCAATACGATATCAAGCGCACCCTTTTCAAGTAAGGGAACCAGCCTGTCGGTCGTACCTTCCACCAGATTTACCCTTGCCTTTGGCATACGCTCCAGAATACGCATGATGGTCATTGGTACAGTGTCCGAGGCGGCTACCCCACTGGCGCCAATAATGACTCGACCGCTGCCACCTTCCCTTAGGGCTTCCATATCACTGCTGGCACGATCAAGCTGGCTATCAATGCGTTGCGCATGTGCAATCAGGACTTCGCCGTAAGGTGTCGGTATCAGGCCACGGGCATGCCGCTCAAACAGGGGCAGGCCAATTTCTTCTTCAAGGTCTTTCAACCATTTGGATAGCCCCGGTTGAGTCGTATTAAGCTTGACCGCCGAATGACTGATATTATTGGTTTGCGCCAGGCTAAGCAGCATTTTTACATGACGCAAACGCAGTCGATGAGTCCAATCCATAGTTATTAATGTAAAAATAATGAGATATACTGTTTTTCGTATGAATGATAATAATATTTCATTTTAAAATATATATCTATTCGTCCATACTATAAAAAACTGCTAAAAAGCAGGCATTCATCATAAATATCACTGCGGAGACAATCCATGTTCCTATCCAAACGCCGTACATTGCTGGCCACCGCCGCATTCAGCATTTTCAGTCTGTCTGGCACAGTTCAGTCCCAGGAAACCGACTTCCCTAAAAAGGCCGTTACGCTTTACAGCGCATTTTCCGTGGGCAGTGGCCCCGATGTCGTATTACGCATCTTAAGCCAGGAACTGGGCAAAATGTGGAACCAAACGGTTATTGTGGAAAACCGTCCAGGTGGCGGTGGTTTCATTGCACTGGAAGCCGTTAGCAAACGCCCTGCTGATGGCTACGCTTTGCTGCAACTGGATAGCGAACATATTTCAGCCCTGCCCCACCTGTACAAATCACGTAACTATGTTCCCTTAGATAATTTTGACCTGGTGGCCCCCCTGTTCTACACCCCTTTCATGGTGTCAATCAGTGACAAATCACCCTGGAAAAACATCACAGACCTGAATACCGCCGCCAAAGCAAAGCCTGACAGCGTTACCTATGGCTCATGGTTTGTAGGCAGCCCCGGACACCTGGGTGGTGAATGGCTGGATTCATTAACCGGCAGCAAAATGCTGCACGTTCCTTACAAGGAAGTCAGCCAGCTGTATACCGCTGTTGCCAACGGTGAAGTAGACTGGGCCTACGGCACGATTCCTTCCACCCGCCCGGTATATGACAGTGGCAAACTGCGTTACTTGGCCATTGCCGCCCCACAGCGCCACAGCCTGTTCCCCGACGTACCTACTGTTGCCGAAGCCGGTGGCCCTGCTGAACTGGATGTGAACTCCATCGTGTCACTGGTTGCCCCCAAAGGCATCCCTGAAAACGTACGCTCAAAAATCCAGGCCGATATTGCCAAAGTGCTGTCAGACCCGGAAGTGGTTAAACGCTTTGATACCTTTGCGTTTGAGCCCTTAACCTGGAGCCAGGAAGAGTTGCGTAAACAGCTGGATAACAAATCTTCTACTTACAAGGCTTTGATCCAGAAGGCTGGCATTAGTTTGGATTGATTGCCAAACTACTTCACATCAAAATGGAACGTTTGCATCAATAAAGGTTGTATACCGCCCTTTCCTGGCAAACGTTCCTTACCAGATAAGCGTCCTGGATTTCTGGTAATAAACCCCCAAAATTCCAAAAAGCACTTAATAAAGCGTGATTTAATGCAAATACCCAAGTACGATTCAGGCGCGCCAAACTCATTGGGTGGAAATTGACGCACCAACGCAGGAAAGGCGGTGCACACCTCTTTAATCATTTGGCTAACACCACCATGACTTTGCAGCCGCCATAGCATAAATAACCAAAATGGCCGCAGGTCAACATTATCCTCAAACCCATCCATGTAGTTCCAGTTGAATTCGGTGGCAGCGACTTCCAGCATAGGCAGGAAAAAGGCCTTGATACCCTGCGTTTGATACTGTTTTTGTACCGTTTTTTTAACGTGATAATGCCCTTTTCTTAAATAAATAATACCGGCAAGATCAGCCAATATGCGCGTGTAGTGCAAGGCATCAAATTTATCTTCGTTACTGCCCACGTAATCACTGATACTGGGTTCCGTTTCAAATTCGGCAATGGCGAACTCTGGCAACAAATCACTGG
>JAAYHN010000260.1 GCA_012735395.1 Alcaligenaceae bacterium
CTTTGGAAGCGTTGGCAGTATTGCTGGCACGGTTGGATGCACAAGCGGTAAGCATCCCCATGACACAACATAGCAAGATTATTTTTTTCATACTTTTCACCTGGTGTTAAAAGATGCAAACGTCAAAATGTCGTTTGCATCAATTTTGAATTAAGCAATAATTTCCAGCCTGGCTATACCCAAAGCGAGTGTTTTGGCACCCGCATTCTGAAAAATAATCTGTGCCTGCGCATCATTACCCTGCCCACTTAAATTAATGATGGTTCCATCACCAAATTTACCATGGCGTACCCCTTGCCCTATCCGGAACTGCTGCCCGCCAACCTGCACACCGCTGCTGGTGGTACGGGGTGCCCGTGGGGCAATACTGCCAGTTTCCGGACGGCCATAAGGATCGCGTGGGTAAGACTTGCCTGAACTCCAGCTACTGGATGCCTGACTGTATGCCGCCACCTTGGGCGTAAGCCATTTGATACAGGCCTCGGGAATTTCATCAAGAAAACGGGAACGTATGGAGTAACGGGTTTGCCCATGCAGCATACGGCTTTGCGCCAGGCTGATATACAAACGCTCTTTAGCCCTTGTAATGGCCACATACATAAGGCGACGCTCTTCTTCAAGACCACCGTCTGCCGCCAGGCTGTTTTCGTGCGGGAACAGGCCTTCTTCTACGCCAGTAATAAAGACCGCTTTAAACTCAAGACCTTTTGCCGCATGAATTGTCATGAGCTGAATCGCGTCTTCTCCTGACTTGGCCTGGTTATCACCCGCCTCGAGTGAGGCATGAGATAAAAAGGCCGCCAGTGGTGACATGGCTTCCTGAAACATAATATCAGGGTCTGCCTGAACGGGAGGCTCTACCGCTTTGCCCGCAGGCATACCCTCATAGTTTTCTTCAAGCGAAAATACGGTTGCGGCATTCACCAGTTCGTTCAGGTTTTCAAGGCGCTCAGCCCCCTCACGTTCTTGCTCATAGTGCTGTTTTAAGCCAGAGACCTCAATCACATGCTGAACAAGCTCTGGCAAGGAAACCGTTTCCGCCACACTGCCCATGTCTTTAACCAGCTGCACGAACTGGGCCAGGTTGGTTCCGCCTTTTCCGGGAACCGCCCCAACGCCATAAGCAAGACTGCAACCTATTTCACGGGAGGCGTCGGTTAAATTTTCAAGGGTGCGGGCACCAATTCCCCTTGTTGGAAAATTAACCACGCGCATAAAAGAGGTATCATCACCAAGATTAGACACCAGGCGCAGATAGGCCAATACATGTTTGATTTCCTGGCGCTCAAAAAAGCGCAAACCACCGTAAACTTTATAAGGAATACGGGCCGAAAACAAAGCGTGTTCAATGGTACGTGACTGGGCATTACTGCGATAAAGCACGGCAATATCACTTCGGCTGCCACCCTCATTGATTAATGCCTTTATTTCTTCCACCAGCCATTGGGATTCCAGCTGGTCTGTCGCCTGCTCGATAATGCGCAAGGGTTCGCCCTCGCCACGATCGGTCCAGAGATTTTTACCAAGACGCTCGCTATTGTGTTCAATCAGGGCGTTGGCTGCGTTCAGGATATTACCGTAAGAGCGGTAGTTCTGTTCAAGCCGGATAATATTGCCTTTGGCATAATCACGCTCAGAGGCGGCCATATTGCCTACGTTGGCACCCCGAAAGGCGTAAATGGACTGGTCATCATCGCCCACGGCAAACAGCGAGGCACCGCTGCCGGCCAGCAGGCAAAGCCACTTGTATTGCAAGTCATTGGTATCCTGGAACTCATCAACCAGAATGTGTTTGAAACGACGCTGGTAATGCTCTCGCACAAGCGCATTTCTTGAAAGCAGTTCGTAGGCACGCAACAGGAGTTCTGCGAAATCAACCACACCTTCACGCTGACACTGCTCTTGATACAACTGGTAAATATCTACCAGACGCTGGCGATGGGCGTCCCAGACTTCCATTGTTTCAGGCCGCTCACCCTTTTCTTTGGCGGCATTAATGAAACGCTGGACATCCTTGGCGGGGAATTTTTCGTCATTAATGTTGGCGGTTTTAATTAAACGTTTGATGGCAGCCAGTTGATCGGTGCTATCCAGTATTTGGAAGCCCTGCGGCAAACCGGCATCACGATAATGCGCCCTTAACAAACGGTTGCACAAGCCATGAAAGGTACCTATCCACATACCACGGGCGTCAATAGGCAGCATGCCCGTTAAACGGGCAAGCATTTCTTTGGCGGCCTTATTGGTGAAAGTCACCGCCAGCAAGCCATAAGGGGATACCTGGCCTGTCTGGATAAGCCAGGCCATGCGGGTTGTAAGCACTTTGGTTTTACCGCTACCGGCACCGGCCAGAACCAGCGCGTACTGCCCGGAGCTGGTAACGGCAGTACGCTGTTCGGGATTAAGCTGACTGATCATGCTGCGTAACGACGCAGACGCAAGGCAAACTGCTCAAGGCTTTGAATACCACTTTGTTGCGCACGCTGGCACCATGCCTGCAGGTCTTGCAGCAACTGTTCGCTGCTTGCAGTGGAGCTGGCCCATACACGGGTCAGGTCTTCACGCATGTTAAGCAATGTCGCAAGAACATTATGCTGGGAAAGCACTTTTTCAAGCTCTTCTTTCTCGGTGGGTTTCAAGGCCTGCTCGGCCTGGGTAATACGGCTGCTAACCGCCTTTAACAAGGAAGCCTGCTGCTCGCTCAAGTGATCTTTAACCCCTTTCAGGCGTTCAATTTCAGCCTGTGCCGCATGTTTAAGCATATCGGCATAACGGGTCATGATCTCGTAACGGTGCGTAATCACACCTTGCAGGGTTTTTTCGGTAACCTGCCCTGTTTTTTGCTCAAGTTTGAGTTTGGGCGCCACTTTACGAACCGTGGCCAAACGCATGAAACTTAAGATTTTGATATACATCCAGCCAATATCGAACTCATACCACTTGCTGGAAAACTTGGCCGAGGTGCCATAAGCATGGTGGTTATTATGCAATTCTTCACCACCGATAATAATCCCAATGGGAAATAAATTGGTGCTGCTGTCGGGGCTGGAAAAATTCCGGTAACCAATATAATGCCCAATACCATTGACCACACCCGCTGCCCAGAAGGGAATCCATGCCATTTGCACCGCCCACACCGCAAGACCTGCCGCGCCAAACAAAAGAACATCAATGACCAGGGTAATCATGATACCCAGCGCCGTATGACGGGAGTAAAGCTTGTTTTCGAGCCAGTCATTGGGAGTCCCATGACCATAACGCTTCAGGGTTTCTTCGTTGGCCGCTTCTTCACGGTATAGCTCGGCCCCTTTCCACATGACGGTTTCAATGCCATAGACGATTGGCGAATGTGGATCACCCTCTTTTTCACATTTGGCATGATGTTTGCGGTGAATGGCAACCCAATGCTTGGTAACCATGCCGGTAGTAAGCCACAACCATGCACGGAAAAAATGGGAAACGATGGGATGCAAATCCAGGCCACGGTGAGTCTGGCTGCGATGCAGGAAAATAGTTACCGCAGCAATCGTAATATGCGTAAGAATTAACGTTACGATAATAACTTGCCACCAGGACAACTGTAATATGCCACCAGCCAGAAAATTAAGAATACTATCCATAAACCCTATCAGGTCTCCTAAGTTTGTTCAGTTTGTGCCTTAGTGTAAGAACACACAAAACACAGAAAGTTCATGGCAAATCTGCCTATATGCTTCAGGTAATTACTATAAAGCAAAAAAAGCATAAGGGATTTATATAAACCAATGAGTTTCATTAAATAAACCAATCAATAACAGATTGATTTATTTAACAAATAATTATTGCACGTTTACTGGTGCAACGCAAAACATACATGGCGGTTTATTAGGGTTTATTTACCCATACCCGCCACAAACCATTCACTGCCCTGCTTCCTTGTTTTCATTTACGGGTTCTTCTTTTTTCTGGCGCTCCATGACGGCCGCAAAAAAGCCGTCAGTGCCATGCACATCGGGACGTAATTGAAGGTAATCGGTATCCATACGCAAATCGGGGCAACGATCCCCCAGCACCTGGTTTACATTCAGCAAGGTAAAGTCGGGGTGTGCCTGAAGGAATTGCTGGACCTGCAACTCGTTTTCTTCGGGCAGCACACTGCAGGTTGAATAAACCAGACGGCCACCCGGTGCTACGCAGCGTGAGGCACTGGCTAAAATACTGGCCTGCAAAGCGGTTAATTCCTGTATGTCTTGCGGGCTCTGGCGCCATTTCAGGTCAGGGTTGCGCCGCAAGGTACCCATTCCGGTACAAGGGGCATCAACCAGTACCCGGTGTGCTTTTTTTGCCAACCGTTTCACACGCACATCGTTTTCATTGGCAATGGCAACCGGCGTGACATTTGACAGACCACTGCGGGCAATACGCGGCTTGGCTTTCGCCAGGCGGGCGGCAGACACGTCAAAGGCATACAGGCGGCCTGTTGAGCGCATGAGCGCCCCCAGCAACAGGGTTTTACCCCCCGCACCGGCACAAAAATCAATAACCATATCGCCACGGCGCGGGCTCACCAGCATACCCAGAATCTGGCTGCCTTCATCCTGGACTTCAAGCGAGCCATTCTCAAATAAAGGCCAGCGGTTTACCGCAGGTTTGCCCTTCAGGCGTATGCCCCAGGGTGAGTACGGGGTTGCAGCCGGTTCAAACTGTTCTGCCGGGGAGTCTTTGAAAGACGCCAGCACGGTTTCACGATCTGTCTTGAATGTATTGACACGCAAATCAAGCGGTGCTTTTTCGTTAAGCGCGGCAATTAATGACTCGGCATTATCAAGCTTGCTTAAATGCTCGTATAACCAGTCGGGCACACTGCCCCTGACCGCAGGCGCAAGCGCACTCAGGTCAATGGTTTGCAAATGCGCAAGCCAGGCATTTTCTTCTTCGGTAATAACATCGCGTATGGCATCTTGCCCCAATGTGGCAGCAAGCCCCAGGATGGCCAGACGCTGTAAAAACGAGCCTACGCCACTTTCGGCATATTGACGGTAACGGCGCAAATTGCGCAAGATATCAAAAACAGCCTCGGCCACTTCCGCCCGGTCCCGGCTGCCCAGCGATTTATTCTGGCGAAACCAGGTTGAAAGAACGGAATCAGCCGGATATTTCCATTTCTGCACTTCTGCCAGCACACTTTTGACCTGTTCGATACGAACGGCATAAATAGGTTTTTTGGGCTCGGGCTTTCCTGTTGGCTTATTGCCAGACCGGCCCTGACGGCCGCGTGAAGGCGCGCTTGATCTCATTGTAATTATCCTTTTTGTGAAAACATGAACAGTGATTGCACCTCACGTTTATAAATAACGTTGCCATTATCGCCCAGTTCCACCAAACCTTCAGCCAAATAAGCCACCACGGCAGGAAACATAAGGTGCTCCATTTGCAAGACCCTGCCCGCCAGCTCGCTGGCCGTATCCGTTTCAAGCACGGGAACGGCGGATTGGGCAATAATAGGCCCATGATCCAGCACCGGCGTCACAAAGTGAATGGTACAGCCATGCAGCTTGACACCTGCATCAAGCGCCTGCTGGTGGGTATCAAGACCGGGAAATGAGGGCAGCAATGAGGGGTGGATATTAATCAAACGTCCCTGAAAATGCCGCACGAATTTTTCTGTCAAAATCCGCATGAAACCTGCCAGCAATACATAATCGGGCTCGTAGCCGTCTATTATTCCCTGCAAGGCCATATCAAAGGATTCACGCGAATCGTAATTTTTATGCAGGATTTCGTGTACAGTTATACCCTGTTCTTTAGCCCATACCAGGCCCTGACTGTTTTTTGCATGAGAAATGACAGCCGCAATATGTATGTCTGGCCTATTTTTGGCCATATTAACAATAGCCTGCATATTCGAACCCCGGCCCGAAATAAGCAGAACAAAACGTTTTGGTGATTGATTTACAACAGTCAAAGCATATCTTCCTTCGTAATGAAGCGTAAAATTGTAAACTGTTATCCGTGAAAAATACTATTAATCTTTATCGCAATGCCTTTCCCGCATCACAAAAACGGGCCAGCGCATTAACTATTGGCAATTTCGATGGTGTCCACCTGGGGCATCAGCGCCTGCTTGCGCATGTTGTACATGTTGCCGAACAGAAACAGCTGACCCCTTCGGTAATGACATTTTTGCCACACCCCCGGGAATATTTTGCCTTTCGCGAGCAACGCCCCGAACTGGCCCCCACCCGAATTTCTTCATTACGGGACAAAATCACTGCCCTGGCCCGTGCTGGTATCGAGCAGGTTTTCCTGAACCGTTTCAATACCGCATTTGCCTCGCTTAGCGCTGAACAGTTCATTGAAGACATTCTGGTTAATCGCCTGAATACCAAATGGCTCTATGTTGGCAATGATTTTCGTTTTGCCCATAAGCGTAGCGGCAATATTACACTGCTGCGCGAAGCCGGTGCCCACTTTGGCTTTGAGGTTGAAACCCTTGAAGACGTTCTTGACGAGCATAAGCTGCGCTATTCAAGTACCGAACTGCGCAATGCCCTGGCCTTTGGCGATCTTGAACGGGCAAAAAGCTATCTGGGCCGTCCGTACGAAATCAGTGGCCACGTCATTCACGGCAAAAAACTGGGGCGCACTATTGGCTACCCAACCTTGAATATCCGGGCCATGCCACGCTGTGCACTGCGCTCGGGTATTTATGTCGTTTCGGTCAAAGGTCTTGATGGTCAAATCCTGCCAGGCATTGCCAGCCTGGGGGTACGCCCTACCGTTGAATCCGATGGCAAAGTATTGCTCGAAGTCCATATTCTGGATAAAACCGTATCAGCATACGGTAAACTTATTAATGTTGCGTTCCTGCATTATGTACGGGACGAAGAGAAATTTCCCGATTTACCCACAATGATCGATGCCATCCGTCACGATGAAAGCATCGCTCGTCACTATTTTTCTGTCCATGGACTATAAAAACACTTTAAATTTACCCGAAACTCCTTTCCCGATGCGCGGAAACCTGCCAAAAAGAGAACCTGAATGGGTCAAGCAATGGGAAGAAAATAAAGTTTACGAAGCCATTCGCAAAGCCAGCAAAGGCCGGCCCACGTTCATTTTGCACGACGGCCCTCCGTATGCCAACGGTGACATTCATATTGGTCATGCGGTTAATAAAATCCTGAAAGACATTATCCTGAAAAGCCGCAACATGGCCGGCTTTGATGCGCCCTACGTGCCAGGCTGGGATTGTCACGGCATGCCCATTGAAATCCAGATTGAAAAAAAATACGGTAAACATCTGCCCGTAGAAGAAGTCCAGTCCAAGGCCCGTGCCTATGCCTACGAGCAAATTGACCGTCAACGCCAGGATTTCAAGCGTTTGGGTGTATTGGGCGAATGGGACAACCCTTATCTCACCATGAATTTTGCCAATGAGGCCAATGAAATCCGCGCCCTGGCCAATATTGTTGACAAAGGCTATGTGTTTCGTGGCCTGAAACCGGTCAACTGGTGTTTTGACTGCGGTTCCGCGCTGGCAGAGGCCGAGGTCGAATACCAGGACAGAAAAGATCCGGCCATTGATGTCGCATTCCCCTTTGCCGAAAAAGACAAACTGGCAAAAGCCTTCAATCTAGCCAGTGTTGACGATGGTGCGATTGTTATCTGGACAACCACCCCCTGGACTATCCCGTCCAATATGGCCCTTAACGTTCACCCTGAACTTGAATATTCCCTGGTTCAGGTCAGCCCCGCGCTGCCTACCGGTTCTTTGCTGCTCCTTGCCAAAGACCGTGTCGAGGCCTGCTTAAGCGACTGGAAACTGGAAGGCACCATCATAGCCAGCTGTAACGGCACAGCACTGGACCACATCGCTTTCCATCACCCACTGGCCAAGGCAGATGCCGGTTATGACCGCCTGTCTCCCGTTTTCCTGGGTGATTACGTAACCGTTGATGCCGGTACCGGGATTGTTCACTCTGCGCCTTCCTATGGTATTGATGACTTCAATTCCTGCAAGCACAATGGCATTCAAGACGAAGACTTCATCAGTCCGGTCATGGGTGATGGCAAATATGCCAGCAGCCTGCCCCTGTTTGGCGGCCTGTCCATCTGGGATGCCAACCCCAAAATCGTGGAAACCATGAAAGCGGCCGGCACGCTAATCAAGGTTGAAATGCTCAAGCACAGCTACATGCACTGCTGGCGCCATAAAACACCGGTTATTTACCGTGCCACCAGCCAATGGTTTGCCGGCATGGACCGCAAACCCAATGATGGCTCTGCCACGCTGCGCGAAAAAGCGCTGGCCGGTGTTGATGCCACCAATTTTTATCCGGCCTGGGGCCGTGCCCGCCTGCACGCCATGATTGCCAACCGCCCCGACTGGACATTATCCCGTCAGCGCCAATGGGGCGTACCCATGGCTTTCTTTGTGCACAAGGAAACCGGCGAATTGCATCCCCGCTCGGTAGAGCTGCTGGAACAGGTGGCCCAACGGGTAGAAAAAAACGGCATTGAAGCCTGGCAAACACTGGACCCTAAAGAATTGCTGGGCGATGAAGCCGCGCTTTACGAAAAAAACCGTGACACCCTCGATGTCTGGTTTGACTCCGGCACCACCCACTTCACCGTCATGGGTGGCAAAGACCACGTTTGCAATGGCTC
>JAAYHN010000261.1 GCA_012735395.1 Alcaligenaceae bacterium
ACGTGGGTCGCAAATGGCCCCATCACCACCGAGCTTAAATCAATGACCCTGATTCCACTTAATGGGCCCGGGTTTGCTGTGTTATGTTTACTCAATTTCGCTTTCCCTGACAATCCATTTTTTCATAATTATCTTTTCTTCCAAAAATTCTCACTTATGAATTTATTTTCACACATATAAATTATTTTGTATTTAGGGGTAATTACTAAAATAAAATGGACGCAAGCCTGCCTGCCTTTTTGACGGCGAACTGAAAAAGCTGAAAAACTGAAGATTTGCTACTTAATTTAAACCTGCCAATCCACAGGCTTTATCCCGTGCTCTATTAAATACGCATTGGCTTTTGAAAAATGCCGGCAACCGAAGAAACCCCGGTGTGCCGATAAGGGTGAGGGATGAGGGCTGCTTAGCACCAGATGTTTCTGCCGGTTGATGAAAGCCCCTTTTTTCTGTGCATGGCTGCCCCACAGCATAAAAACCAGATGTTCACGGTGTTCATTCAACTGGCGGATGACCCTGTCGGTAAATATTTCCCAGCCCCAGCTGGCATGGGAATGTGCAATGCCGGCCTGTACAGTCAGTACCGTGTTCAAGAGCAAAACACCCTGCCCTGCCCATTTTTGCAAAAAACCATGAGCGGGAATTTCAAAACCCGGGATATCCGCTTCCAGTTCTTTATAAATATTAATCAGGGAAGGCGGAATGGCAACATCTGACTTGACAGAAAAAGACAGGCCATGTGCCTGCCCCCGTCCATGGTAGGGATCCTGCCCCAGAATCACGACTTTAACACGGGCAAATTCGGTTAACCTGAAAGCATTAAAGATTTCATTATTGGGTGGGTACACCGTTTTACCCAGTGCCCTGGCCTCTTTCACCCGTAACAGTATTTGCCGGAAATACGCCTGCTCTTTTTCAGGCCCGATCGCTTCATGCCAGGTTTGCATACCCATTTAATCCTGAACAAATCAAAAACTTTATTCTAATCCAGCTTGATTACCCGTACTTGTTAGTTTATATACCAGCATAAAAAATGGTCTTGCTGAGTTTTCGGGATTCCAATCATAATATCCATACATTTTCCGGCAAACCCGATATTTATATTCAGCAAGGCAAGACCCGTGACGCATGTACAGGAAAGCGAAGAAACAGAACAATACTGGAAACGCAATTTATATGTTTGTGTTTTCGGTTCCTTTACAACCCTGATGGCAATGACACTGGTGCTGCCTTTTTTGCCCATTTACATTGAAGAACTGGGAGAGACTGACCCCCAATCCATTATCAGCTGGTCTGGTTATGCCTTCAGCGCCACTTTTCTGGCTGCCGGTTTAATGGCGCCGGTATGGGGCAAGTTTGCCGACCATTTTGGCCGCAAGCCCATTTTAATCCGTGCCAGCCTGGGTATGGCTTTTTGTATTGCCCTGATGGGCCTGGTGCAAAGCGTTGAAGAACTGCTTGGCCTGCGTTTGCTAATTGGCATTTTAGGCGGTTATGCATCAGGCGCCACGATTCTGGTTGCCACACAAACACCAAAGGAACATACTGGCTGGGCCGTGGGCACCCATGCCGCCGGCATGCTGGCCGGTAACTTGCTGGGGCCTCTGGTGGGCGGCCTGTTACCTGCCTATATTGGCATAAGAAATACTTTTTTCCTGTCTGCCGCTGTTATTTTTATTGCCTTCATGGCAACCACCCTGTTAATCAAGGAAACCGCTTTCCGCAAGAAAACAGCCGTAACAGCAGAAGATGGCCAAACCCGTTTCTGGCAAAACACCCCGGCACGCAACCTGGTATTGCTGATGCTGTTAAGTGCCAGTTTGCTGATGTTTGCCAATATGTCGATTGAACCCATTATTACACTGTACCTGGGCAGTTTGCACACCATGAGCAGCAACATTCCCCTGCTGGCGGGCGTGGCCATTTCCATTACCGCTTTTGGCAGCCTGCTAAGTTCTGCCCGTATTGGCCGCCTGGGCGATCGCAAGGGACATATCAATATTTTAATTGCCTGTTTTCTGTTGACCGCCCTTACCCTGCTATTACAGGCTTTTGCAACAGCCGACTGGCAATTCGTTGCGCTCAGGTTCCTGATGGGTATCAGTTTAAGTGGCCTGTTGCCCGCCATTACGGCCATCATCAGGCACAATGTCAAAGGCGGCATTGCCGGTACGGTACTGGGTTATTCCACCTCTGCCCAATATTTAGGGCTGGTGCTGGGCCCGCTGGCCGGTGGCTGGGTCAGTAACCGGTATGGCATGGACAGTGTGTTTTACATGACCAGCAGCATAATGGTGTGTGCTGCCGTATTAATGGTTATAAATAAAAAAATGGCAAGGTAAATACCATTTAACCATTCAAAACAACACACGCTTTCGGATCAAGGCGCAAATAAACTTTTTTGCCAATATTCAATGACGGCAGAAACTGGTTATTCAGGCTGTCAATGGTCAGGTCAATATCTTCAGCCCTGACTTTACAGCGCACGACATTACCCAGCAACTGTTTTTCTGTGATGATACCCAGAATCGGCCTGGATACTTTTTCACCAAAAGAAAGCGAGGGATGGTCCAATACAATCGCCTCTGCCCTGATGGCCACGCCATTATGCGTTTGCATGCCCAGCCAGTTCATGGATTTGGCCCTGTCCAGAAAATTATACGTTCCCATAAACCGGGCAACCATATTACTGTTGGGACAGGTATACAGCTGTTCGGGAGAACCGGCCTGCTCAATATTGCCCTGATTCATTAAAAAAATACGGTCTGACATGGTCAGGGCTTCTTCCTGGTCATGCGTTACAAAAATAGTGGTTAATTGCAACTCTTGCTGTAACTCACGAATTTGCTGACGCAGATTTCTGCGGATACGGGCATCAAGCGCTGACAGGGGTTCATCAAGCAACAAAATACGCGGTTCCATTACCAGCGCCCTGGCCAAAGCCACACGCTGGCGCTGCCCGCCAGACAACTCATGCGGCATATGCTGCTCTTTACCCTTTAACTCAACCTTTTCAATCGCCTGCTTTACTTTCTTTTGCAAAATGTCTTTATCCATTTTGCGCAACTTCAGGCCAAAGGAAATATTGCCCTCAACCGTCAGATTGGGAAACAGCGCATAACTCTGGAACACCATACCAATCCCCCTGTGCTGGGCCGGGGCATAAGTAATATCTTCGTGCTCTACCTGTATATAACCGCTATCGGGTTGTGTTAACCCGGCAATACAGCGCAACAGCGTGGATTTACCACAGCCGCTGGAACCCAATAAAGTAATGAACTCACCCTTTTCAATCGAAAAGCTCAGCTCATTGAGAATGACAGAATTACCAAATCGTTTGGTTAAATTGGAAACAGTTAAATAGGACATAAACTAGGTTTTATTGAAGCGATTGGCAAGCAGGGTAAACAGTAAAATAAACAAAAAATAACTAATGACGATGGCACTGGAAAAGTGGCCACTGGTTTGACGCATATTGAACAGGTAAATTTGCAGTGTTTCAAAACGGGTTCCCACCAGCATATTGGCAAATACAAACTCGCCAAACAGCAAAGAAAAAGCAATAAACCATGCCGATGCCATCCCCTTGCGAATATTGGGCAATACCACCCGCATGAATGCCTGAAAACCGCTGGCCCCCAGCAAACTGGAAGCATCCATTAAATCACGCAGGCCCAGGGCCCGCAGATTGTTCACAAGCGAACGATACATGAAGGGCAACACGACCGTAAAATAACAGCCCACCAGAATCCAGGGCGTACCCATTAAAGGAGAACCTGAGTAAATTTGCAACATACCCACCGAGGCCACAATGGCCGGCATGGCAAAAGGCAGCAAAATCACCATATCCATGACTTTCTGCCATTGCGGATAACGGTACTCCATCACAAAAGCCAGGGGCACAATCACTAAAAAACTCACAATGATTGACACCACACATAAAAACAGGGAGCGGCCAAAAGCCAGCAAAAAGCGCTGTTCACTCCATAACTGAATGTACCATTGCAGGCTCAGGCCATCGGGCAAAATGGTGGCCCCCCATGAGGTGGAAATGGAATACAGGAAAGTAGCCAATAAAGGTACCAGCAGAACCAACATGGTCAGGCCAATAACCAGCAAGTGCCAACCCTGCTTGCGATTATGCTGAAACATAACGCCTCCTGCGCATCAACCACTGGTTAATCACGGTTACCAATAACAGTTGCGCCACCAGAACAATAGAGAGGGCCGCTGCCAGATTGGGGTTAAGTGAAATATCACCTGCCACCAGTGCACCGATCCGGATGGGAACCAGGTTCACATTACTGGCTGTCAAGGCAAAGGCCGTGGCATACGCCCCCAGGGCATTGGCCAACAACAATACAAAGGAGCCCAACAAAGAAGGCAACATGATGGGCAGCACCACTTTACGCCAATAGGTAAAGGTGCTGGCCCCCAGTAATTTGGCTGCCTCTTCCCAATCCTCTTTCAAGGCATCAAAAGCCGGGTAAAGCAATAAAATGGCCAGGGGAATCTGAAAGTAGGTATACACCACGGTTAAACCGGCACGGGTATATAAATCAAAATTGTCCAGAAAACCCAGTTTATTCAACATTAAAGTAATGGCGCCATTGGTTCCAAGAATAATAATAAATGCAAAAGCCAGCGGTACGCCCGCGAAGTTATTGCTCATATTCACAAAGGAAATCACAAAATGGCGCACATTCCCCTGTACGAAACGCAGGGAAGACGTTGCCAGAAAACCAATCAACAGGCCCAGTACACTGGAATAAAGCGACAGCCAGAAACTGTTTTCCAGGGCAATCAGATAAAACCGGCTGCTGAGTATTCTTTCATAATTGGCAAAACCAAAACCGCCTTCTTCCTCTACAAAGCTATTAACCAGTACCCAATACGTCGGGGCCAGACAAAAAGCACTTAGCATGAGAAGGAAAGGAACAAAAAGCCATAAATGTGCTCTTGAAGGCTGGGGTGGTTTCATGCAAGAAAAGACTTTAATTCATTATTTTGGTTGACAGGAATACCCAATGCCAAAGCGCAAAGGTCACGGATCAATACCTGCTGAAGCCGGAAACTGTTAGGCTGGTGGTTAAAACCGGGCCCTGCCAGAAACAGCGGAACCTCACGTTCTTCGGGCAGCAACCCACCATGCGAATGATCGTTGTTCATACCGTGATCGGATGTAATAATCACCCGGTAACCCTGCTCTTGCCAAGCAGGCAAGTAATGTGACAGCATCGTATCCACCCGGCGGGCGGCATTACGATAGGCAGCGCTGTCGCCTCCCGAACGGTGCCCCATATCATCCACATTCATGGTATGAATGAAAAGGAAGTCAGGATCATACGTGTTGCGCAAATGCTCGGCATCAAGCAGCAAATGTGAATCGGGGTAACTGTCTTCATGATAGAAAATACCGTGCTGGATCGCCAACGATTCGTTATGTGTAAAGCGATCCCTCACGGCATCATAGGGCGCACGGTTATAAAGCTCACTGATCCAGTGATAGGCTGCCGCTGCCGTTTTCAGGTTGGCCTTGCGGGCCAGATGAAAAATGCTTTCCCGGGTGGAAAGTTGTACCGTCTGGTTGTTTCGGATACCGGAAACAACCGGCTTGCTACCCGTTAAAATACACTCGTATAAGGGGCGCGATAAAGACGGCAGCTCGCATTGCAGCTTGAATACGGAAGCCTGGTTGTTTTCACGCAGTGCATGCAGGTAGCCCATGGCATGTTCAGCCACATGCCAGGCCAGCCCGTCAATCAGAACCAGGATAACTTTACTGGATTTCATACAATGCCATGCATTAATAAATCAACACGTGTTCCTGCATCAGTTCAGGCAGTTTCTTGGACATCGCATCCCATGCTGCCTGATCTTTAATAGGCTGGACATTTTTATAAGCTTCGGCAGGTAACAGGCGGGATTTAGCCTCTTCACTTAACACAGCCTTGTCACGGATGGGACGGGCATAACCTTTCGCAAGATTATCCTGGCCTGCATCACTGAAAATATATTCCCTTGCCAATTTGGCCGCATTCGGATTCTTGGCATATTTATTGATAATCGTTGCATAGCCAGCCATAATGGAACCGTCTTCCGGAATCACAACCGTGAAACGTTTCGGGTCAATCTGGTCACGATAATTCAGGGCATTGAAATCCCACAGTACACCCACTTCCACCTCTCCCTTTTCCAGGGTTGCCAGGGATGGATTGCTTAAGGACAAACGCTTTTGCTTTGCCAGTTCGGCAAACAGTTTCAGGGCAGGCGTAACGTCCTTTTCATTACCACCCAGGGCAACGGCAGCGGCCAATACCGCATTATTGGCCTGGGCTGCAACACCCACGTCACCCAGTGTTACCTTGTAATTTCCCTTAACCAGATCAGCCCAGCTTTTCGGGGCTTCTTTTACGGTTTCATTATTAACCATAAACGCAATTGCACCGGTATAGGCTACAGCCCAATGCCCTTCCTCATCTTTTGCCCAGGCAGGAATTTCATCCCAGGTTGAGGGTTTATAGGTTTGGGTAACGCCTTTTTCTACCGCAATCGGACCAAAACTTTGGCCGACATCACCAATATCAGCCGTCGCATTTTCTTTTTCTGCAGCAAACTTGGCGATTTCCTGGGCTGAAGACATGTCCGTATCCTGGTGCTCAAGACCATAATTTGTTTTCAGGTCACTCCAGGTATCTTTCCAGTTAGCCCATGAGTCGGGCATGCCCACACTATTAACCTGCCCTTCTTTTTTGGCTGCCTCAATCAGGGTAGACAAATCTGCAACTTGGGCCTGTGCCATAAACGGCAAAGAAGCCAGACACACAAACAGGCATGCTTTTTTAAAACTCATTTCCCTCATCCTTGGAAAAATTTAACAAGGCACTGAAAAGGCCTCTGCTATAAAAGGAAATGAGTATAGTTACAATTTATGACTGGTTAATGACATAGACGCCCGGCTATTTCCGCTTTATTGATTATGACCGGCCCGACGGGTTTGACACATTTTTCTTGCTGTGCCAAATTCAATTTTCAGGCATGGCTTCGGCGCGGGTCACCAGCACCTGGTCAATCCGGTAGTTATCGATATCAACCACTTCAAATTTGTAGCCTTCATACAGCACAAAATCGGTTGGTCGCGGCACTTTACGCAATTTGAATATCAGGAAACCCGCCAGCGTTTCGTAATAGTTTTCAAAACCCTCAAATTCTTTTACTTTCAGGACGGACATGACATCTTCAATCGGTGTCATGCCATCCATCAGCCATGACTGGTCATCCCGCTTCACAATCCACTCTTCCTGCAAAGAACCCACCAGATCACCCATTACGGTATTCATGACATCTTGCAGGCTGAGCAACCCTATTATCAGCGCATACTCATTCACAATCAGGGCAAAGTCCTCTCCGGCATCACGAAACTGCTCAAGGGCCTCAAACAGGGATAAGGTATCGGGCAGAATAAGGACTTTACGTACTATGGGTGCGGTTCTTAGTGATAGTTCTTTTCCCTGCAAAATACGTGGCAGTATATCTTTGGAGTCAACATAACCAATCACATGTTCCAGTGTATCCTGGCATACCGGAAACTTGCCATGAGGGAACTCGGCAATTTTCTTGCGAATTTCTTCTTCCGATTCTTTAAGGGAAAAATACACAATACTTTCACGCGGTGTCATGGCAGAAGGCACAATACGAGAATCAAGCTCAAACACATTGCGAATCATGTATTGCTCTTGCTCTAGCACCCCACCTGCCTGTGCGCCAGCTTCGGCCAGTGCCACAATATCATCACGGGTAATTTCTTCTTCCCGTGCCTGGGGGGCCCCAATCACTTTCAGGATTAAATTGGCCAGACTGCTGAACAACCATACCAGTGGTGCAAACAGGTACATGCAAAAAGTCATGGGCGTGACAACCGCCATCGCCCTTTTTTCAGGCTGTGCCATTCCAAGACGCTTGGGTATCAAGTCAGAGAACATGACAAAAGCTGAAATCACCAGAAAAAACGAGATCAGGAAAGACACCGTACCCAGCAAGGCCCCGTCATAAACCAGACGGACTAATTCTGCCACATAAGGTGATAAAGCACTTTCACCCACCACACCGGCCAGAATTGCCACCGCATTCTGGCCGATTTGTATTACCGTAAAAAAGTTGCCGGGATTTTCCTGTAAATGCAACACCTGCTGTGCTTTTTTATTGCCATCATTCGCCAACAAACGAAGCTTTATTTTACGGGCAGCGGCAAGCGATATCTCGGACATGGAGAAAAAGGCACTGATCACGATCAATAGCCCGATAAAAAACAAATGAGTGAGCAGGTTGCCAACTGACATAAAAAATCACGGAAGATTTGTAACCTTGTGATTTTGTACTATTTGTTTGCAAATAGCAAATGCAAACCTTGCTTATTTAACAACGGGTAAGATGATGAACGCAGTTACCTCTTATTGAAAAAAATATAAATATTCACAGCCAACTGATTAACCGGGTACGCCGTTTTGTTCTGGTGAAACACTGGAAATGGTTAAGAAGTATGCCCACCTGGATGCTGGCCACTTGGCCGAGTACGCGGGTGCATCTGAAATTCAGGCTGATTTAGGCCATAGTGGCCCTGAAGAAAAGAAAAACGCCACGTTGCAGGTGGCGTAAATCTTTGATTTTGAATGGTTTTTTGGTACCCCAAGCCGGACTTGAACCGGCGACCAAAGGATTATGAGTCCTCTGCTCTAACCAACTGAGCTACAGGGGCATCAGGTTAAAGGGCGAGGCAACAATAAGCCAGACCCTTATCACCATTTAACTTGAAGTTTAATACTTGTTTCAAGAAAGCAAGTATTAAACCACATTTCTTACTGGTTTTCAAGAAAGCTTTTAAGTTTATCAGCTCTGCTTGGATGACGCAACTTCCTTAGTGCCTTCGCTTCAATCTGACGGATACGTTCACGTGTTACGTCGAACTGCTTACCAACCTCTTCCAGGGTCTGGTCGGAGCTGATACCAATACCAAAACGCATTCTAAGCACTTTGGCTTCACGTGGTGTCAATGAGTCAAGCACTTCCTTGAACGCATCGCGCATTGAACCGTACAAAGCGGAATCAGCAGGCGCCAGTGTTGCACCATCTTCAATGAAATCGCCCAGGTGGGAGTCATCATCGTCACCGATTGGGGTTTCCATGGAAATAGGCTCTTTGGCAATTTTAAGAATCTTGCGAATCTTGTCTTCGGGCATATCCATTTTTTGCGCCAGGGTTGCCGGATCCGGTTCCACCCCGGTTTCCTGCAGAATCTGGCGATTGATCCGGTTCATTTTGTTAATGGTTTCAATCATATGAACCGGAATACGGATGGTACGTGCCTGGTCTGCAATTGAGCGGGTGATCGCCTGACGAATCCACCATGTGGCATAGGTAGAAAACTTATAACCACGACGGTATTCAAACTTGTCTACCGCTTTCATCAGGCCGATATTACCTTCCTGAATAAGGTCAAGGAACTGCAAACCGCGGTTGGTGTATTTCTTGGCAATTGAAATGACCAGACGCAGGTTGGCTTCAATCATTTCACGCTTGGCCTTTTTGGCTTTGGCCTCGCCAGTAACCATGCGCTTGTTGACTTCTTTCAAGTCTTTGATTGGCAGAATGACTTCTTTTTCAAGATCAATCAGCTTCTGCTGGATTTCATGAATATCGGGAATGGTGCGTTCAAGCGTATCTGCATAAGGATGCCCTTTAGCCACTTCGGCATGAACCCAGTCAAGATTGGTTTCATTACCGGGAAACACTTTAATGAAGTAAGCACGTGACATACCGACACGGTCAATGCAGGTATGCAAAATGGCGCGTTCCAGTAAACGAACCTCTTCAACCTGCGTACGCAGTGAATCGGCCAGACGTTCAACCATTTTTGCAGTAAAACGAACACCCATTAACTCATCAAGAATAACCTGCTGGGCCTTGAGATATTCTTCAGACTTATAACCGCCCTCTTCGTAGATGCGCTTCATTTTTTCGAACCACTCTACGACAATGTCAAATTTGGCAAGCGACTTGTCGCGCAGCATTTCAATCTGTTTGCTGCTCATGCCACCGGCTGGAACATCTTCCTCGTCGTCTTCAACAACACCGGAACCGGCGTATTCTTCGCCATCATCTGATAAAAGACCGTCAACCACTTCATCAATTTGAGCCTGTCCGTCACGGATACGCTGAATATGACTGAGAATTTCCTTGATAGTGGTTGGGCAGGCGGCAATGGCCATGACCATATGCTTGAGACCATCTTCAATACGTTTGGCAATTTCAATTTCGCCCTCACGCGTAAGCAGCTCTACCGTACCCATTTCACGCATATACATGCGAACAGGATCGGTGGTGCGTCCGAAATCGGAGTCTACCGTGGTTAAGGCCGCTTCAGCTTCGTCTTCTACGTCGTCGTCGGGAGACGCCATGGGGGCTGCATCACTTAACAGCAATGACTCTGCATCGGGCGCCTGGTCATAGACGGAAATACCCATATCACCGAAGGTGCTGATAATGCCATCAATCGCTTCAGCATCAACCAGATCATCGGGCAGATGGTCGTTAATTTCACTGTAGGTAAGATAGCCACGATCTTTACCCAGTTTAATCAACTGTTTAAGACGGTTACGACGTGCTTCCTGCTCTTCGGCGGAAACGGGATTACGGCCACCAGTGATAATATCTTTGCTGTCTTTGGCACGCTTGCCACGTTTTACCGGCTTGAGTTCTGGTACCTCTTCAGCATCTTCATCGCTCGCATCCATGAAATCATCGTCACTGTCATTTTTGTTTTTTGACGGCCGACCAGGTTTACGCCCGCTTGACGCAGACGCGCGGGATTTTTTCGATGGAGAGGTTTCATCATCAAGAAACTCGTCATCATCAAAATCATTAATCGAATCATCTATATCGCGCTCATTGGAAACACGCGTTGTTTTCGTTGTGTTTTTATTTGATTTAGCCACCGTTTTACTTGCTGCCTTTTTAACTACTTTTGAGGATATGGAAGAGTCATCCTGAACTATGTCCTCTGCCTTTGAAATGACAGATTCCTTTTGTTTGGATGCTGTAGAATCTGGTTTAATTATGTTTTTATTATCAACCTTTTCTGCTGAAGGTTTACTGTTTACAACTTTTACTGCCGTTTTTTTTGCTGCTGTCTCGGTAGAGGTTGGCTTACCACTGTCTTTGATCATATTAGATTCCGAAAATCACAAAACAACCACAAAACACAACCCTAACTTATGTATTTCTTAAGAAAAAAGCAATAAATTAGCGTTGGCGAAAAAGCATGACTAAACCATTTATTGTACATCATTTATCGTTTTTCGACACGACTCAAAAATAAAATCCGTTTATTCAATGCTTTATAACGTTGCCGGCTTTGTTCAGAACTTAACCCACCCTGAACCAGCTCAGCCTGTTCATTACGTAAAGTATCCAGCTCAATGCGCTGCAAAGCATCATTCCACTCATCAAGTGGGTGCGGCAGTTCTTCCTGTTCAAGTGTTTCTACCGAAATAGAAGATAAAATTGCATGCATTTCAGAATCTTGTGGCGTAGCCTCTAGTAAGGCACCCAAATGCCTTGCCCCACTTGAAACTGCCAGCGTAATAAATTCCAGTACAAGTGTTAGATGGGGGCTATGGCTCAAAACTTCAAGTTGCTGGTCTGCAATTTGTTCTACCAGCACCGGATGTGTTGCCAAAAGACGTAACAATCTTTTAGCCAATGGCGTTACCGCCTTGCCAGAAGCACGCCCACCCCGGCCCGCTGATGTCCGGGGCCTGGCGAACTGATTACCCGCATAGCCCGATTTAATATTAAAAACATCTTCGTCATCAGGCATATCTGGCTGATACGAAGGCATGGAGACCGGTTGCGCTGAAGGAAAATGCTGCACAGCATTTGCCCGCGCCGCCTGCTCTTCTTGATAGACAGCTAAATCTTTGGAAAGTTCTTCGGGCGTCAGCGCTACCTGCCTGGCAAAATCGTGCTCGATTTGCGTCCTGATACCCGATTCGGGGATTTGGGTTATCAGGGGCCGGGCCTCGTGCAAACATGCCGCCCGGCCTTCCGCCTCATTAAGTGGATGGCGCTCTGCCAGCGTTTGCAGCATGAATGACGACAGGGCAATGGATTCTTTTACCCGTTCTCGAAAACCGTCTACACCAAACTCTTGTATATAAGAATCGGGGTCGTGCTCTGCAGGCAAAAAAAGGAACCGCATGGAAATATCGTCCCGCAGCAATGGCAAGCATGCCTGCAAGGCACGCCATGCCGCTTTTTTACCCGCATTATCGCCATCAAAGCTGAAAACAACCCGGTCACTGGCCCTGATCAATTTTTGCACATGCTGTGCTGTCGTTGCCGTACCCAGTGTAGCCACCGCATTGCACATACCGTGCTGGGCCAGGCCAACCACGTCCATGTACCCCTCTACAACCAGCACAAACCCTTCACTGCGGATACCCTGGCGATTTTCCCAAAGACCGTATAACTCCTGCCCTTTGGAAAACACGGGTGTTTCAGGAGAGTTCAGGTACTTGGGTTCACCCTTGCCAATGATGCGTCCGCCAAAACCGATCAACTTTCCCTTTCCATTGAAAATGGGAAACATGATGCGTTCGCGGAAACGGTCATAGCGACGCCCGTCTTCTGACTCAATAACCAGTCCGGATTCCACAAGCAGTGGATCTTCGTAGTTTGAAAAAACCTCTTGCAAACCCTGCCGGTTGGTACCCGACCAGCCAAGCCCAAAATGTTTGGCGGTATGCCCACTTAAACCCCGCTGCTTCAGATACTGGATGGCTTGCGGGCTTTTCCGCAATAACGAGAGATAAAGGGCATGTGCCTTTTCAAGCACCTGCTGATGCTGAACGGTTTCTGCCTGCTTTTGCCTGGCCTTGGTCTGCTGAAAAGGAGTGCGTGGTTCTTCGGGCACAATCAGGCCCACTGACCCCGCCAGCGAACGAACGGCTTCCGGAAAACTGGCCCCGGTATGCTCGATAAGGAAAGAGATGGCGCTACCATGCGCACCACAACCAAAACAATGATAAAACTGTTTGGTAGGGCTGACGGTAAATGAGGGAGATTTTTCGTTATGAAAAGGGCACAGGCCAAGCAAGTTGGCCCCACCCTTTCTTAACTGAACGTACTTGCCAACCACATCGACAATATCGACGCGGTTTAGCAAATCCTGAACAAAACTTTCAGGAATCAATACAGGCGTGGAGGCAGTTGCTGGCTACGAATGCGTTTGTAGTGACGCTTAACGGCAGCAGCATGTTTGCGTTTGCGCTCTGCGGTTGGTTTTTCGTAGAATTCGCGTGAACGCAATTCTGTTAATAAACCTGTTTTTTCAATAGTACGCTTGAAGCGGCGCAATGCAGCCTCAAATGGCTCATTTTCTTTTAGTCGAACGTTTGGCATGTATATGAAAGCAATTAAGCTCAGTTAATGGTAAATGAAAACAACTTAGCCTGAAAAAAATACATAAAACCATACAACACTTATATAGTAACACAGCGTTATTTTTATGATCTTATCTATTTCCAGCTAAAAACCTAAAACTTAACCCGCTTAACTTAATAATTCATAAAGCCAAGCAAAGTTAAAAAACTAGAATAACTGTGGATTATAGCACAAATTATGTATTTTGCACACCTTTTCTAACCCAGGCTTCTAACTGGTGTGGCCTTAAACTATCATAATCTTCAAAGGGTTGATGAATCCAGGGGTTGGTAGGCAGTTTGTCTACGTAGTAGTCGGGCTGCACCTTGGCATGCCCTTTCCACCACAACACCGCAGAACGCAGCTCTGTAATGCTGGGAAACTGGTTAACCAGATGCTCTTGCACCCTACTGAAAGTTAAACCGGTATCAACCATATCATCAACCAGCAGGACACGCCCTTCAAGCGTACCTTTGGTTATTGTAATAAATTGGGCGATATCCAGTTGGCCCTGAACCGTACCCGCTGCCTCACGGTAACTACTGGTTGCCAGAATACCCAACGGCACATCGAAAATACGGGAAAGCACATCGCCCACACGAACACCACCACGCGCAAGGCATACGATCGTATCAAATTTCCAGCCCGAGTTATAAACAATCAAGCCCAGCCTTTCAACCAGGTGGTGGTATTCATCCCAGCTAACCCATAAATCGCTATCAGTACTTGCAGGCAATGTCATAGTTTTCCCGGTATTGATTAATCTTTGAATGGATGACGGCGCAGGATGGTTTCCATGCGATCGGGACCTGTTGAAATCATATCAATGGGTACCTCACAGATTTCAGCCACGCGATCAAGGAAATGACGTGCATTTTCGGGTAACTGGGTATATTCCTTGACACCCACGGTTGACCCGGTCCAGCCAGGCATCATTTCAATAATAGGTTCGGCTTTTGCAACTTTGTGGGCACCATAAGGCAATAAATCAACTTTCTTGCCATCGATCTGGTAACCGACGCATAAGCCGATACTTTCAATGCCGTCAAGCACATCCAGTTTGGTTACGCACAAGCCGCTAATACCGTTAATAATGACAGAACGTTTAAGGGCGGCGCCATCAAACCAGCCACAACGACGGGGACGCCCGGTTACCGCACCAAACTCATTACCGACTTTGGCAATATGCGCACCCGTTTCATTCATGAGTTCGGTAGGAAACGGACCGGAACCAACCCGTGTTGTATAGGCTTTGGTAATACCCAGCACATAATTAAGGCTTTGTGGGCCAACACCCGCACCCGGTGAAGCCGCACCGGCCAGACAGTTACTGCTGGTAACGTAGGGATAAGTACCGTGATCGATATCCAGCAAAGCACCCTGCGCACCTTCAAACAACAGGTTCTGGCCTTGTTTTTGCGCCCGATACAGTAACGCGGAGACATCGGCCACCATAGGTTCAATAACAGGAGCCAGTTCCATGGCCTTGGCTTTGACCTCGTCGAAGGATACCGCCTCGGCCCCCAAATGCTGGGTAAGAATAAAGTTATGGTACTCAAGAACCTCACGCAGCTTGGCATCAAAAACAGCCGGATTATAAAGATCCTGTACGCGCAATGCACGACGGGCAACCTTATCTTCGTAGGCCGGGCCGATGCCACGGCCGGTTGTGCCGATTTTCTCGTCGCCTTTTTTGGCTTCACGGGCCTGATCGACCGCCACATGATAAGGCAGGATCAGGGGGCAGGCTTCAGAAATTTTCAGGCGGGAACGCACATCGAGGCCAGCGTTTTCAAGCTCTACGATTTCTTTAAGCAAGGCTTCTGGAGACAGCACTACACCGTTGCCGATATAGCAAGTCACGCCAGGATGCATGATGCCGGATGGAATCAGGCGCAGAACGGTTTTTTGACCGTTAATCCATAAGGTATGGCCTGCATTGTGTCCGCCCTGAAAACGCACAACACCTTGTGCGGATTCGGCCAGCCAATCAACGATTTTGCCCTTACCTTCGTCGCCCCATTGGGTACCGATAACAACTACGTTCTTACTCAAATCAAATTAAAATTAAATAAAAATTAAACTATCTGCTACTTGCCGATAAAGAAATACCCGGCAAGACCCGATTTTACTGAATACTTTCCAGAACCCAGTCGCCTTCCTTGAGAACAAGTTCACTTTCAAAAATAAACTCGTCGACACTTTGCGTACTGCCAGGAAATATTTGAACGACAACATGTCCCTGCTTTCTTAACTCACGAACCCGTTCTACCAGCTCGACCTCAAGCCCCCAGGGAGCCCGGATGGCTTTGGACGGCTGTGCCGGCGTTAAACCGGCAGAAATTTTACGCAAATCCAGGCTGAAACCCGTGGCCGGACGTGCCCTGCCAAATGCCCTGCCAACATTATCATAACGCCCGCCACGCACAATGGCGTCATGCCATCCTTGCGCATAAATGGCGAAACTGACGCCGGAGTGATAATCGTACCCACGAACATCGGCCAAATCAATACCAACCGCCGAACTGTCCAGCGCATTGACCAGTTCACGCAGCGAATCAAGGGCCTGTTTGATGCCCGGCAGATTTGGAAGAGTGCTTTCCGCTTTATCAAGCACAGAAACAGAACCAAATAATGAAGGCAACAGCAACAAGGCCCTGGCAATATCCTGTGGAACGGCAGGACAAGTATCCAGCAATTCTTTCAGGCTTGGCGTATCTTTTTCATTAAGCAATGCAAAAATATCTGCGGTATGCTCTGCCAGCTCTGGCACCGCATTGATAAGCGCCCTTGATATACCGGGGTGATTCAGATCAATGCGCGGTTTTTTAATACCGGCGATATCCAGGCTTTCCAGTGCCAGCTGGATAATTTGCAGATCGGCCTCAAAGCCGGCATGCCCGTATATTTCGGCACCAATTTGCAGCAGCTCCCGGTCAGAGAGCAAGCCGGAAGGACGGGCATGAATAACACTGCCGCAATAACACAGTCGTGTTACGCCTTCCCGATTAAGTAGATGGGCATCGATGCGGGTTACCTGCGGCGTCATGTCTGCACGCAAACCCATTGTTTTCCCGGAAAGCTGGTCTACCAGCTTGCAGGTACGCAGTTGTAAATCAAGGCCTTTTGCAGCGAACAATGAATCAGTGTATTCGATTAATGGTGGTGCCACCATTTCAAAACCAAATGTACGGTAAAGATCCAGCAATTTACGTCGCAGCTCTTCGATACGCCTTGCTTCGGCCGGAAGGATATCCGTCAGATGCTCTGGCAATAACCAGTTGCTTGTTGTCATGGCAAATTTTCAAATAAAAATGCGGCTCGTTGCGTAAGCAATGCGAGCCGCATTAGGGAATAGTTTTCTAAACTTACACGATATTGTACAACTATTATCGCGTATGGTCAGTAAATACCCTTTTTTTTCAATTTATTGTGCACTACTTGATACATTTGCGCCCGATTGTTTGAAAAACCTGAAGAAGTCAGAGTCGGGATCAACAACAAGCAGGTCATTTTTAGAGCCGAAAACAGATTTGTATGCATTCATACTATTATAAAAACTGTAAAACTCTGAGTTTTTACCGTAAGCCGATGCATAAATGGCGGCCGCTTCGGCATCGCCCTCACCACGGATAGCCTGCGCTTTTGCATTGGCCTGGGCCAGTTCTTCCTGCACTTTGCGGTCGGCTTCAGCACGAATTTTTTCACTTTCTGCCGCACCATTTGCACGAAGACTGTTTGCCTCCTGTTTACGTTCAGCCTGCATGCGCGAATAAACCGAATCGGACACTTCCTGCGAGAACTCGATACGCTTCAGGCGGACATCAACCACCTGGATACCCAGCGGCTTGGCACGCTCTTCGACATTATTGAGAATTTCAGCCATAACTACATCACGTTCCTGCGAAATAACAGCACGTACAGTACGTATATTGACTGACGCGTTCAATGCATCGCGGATTTGTGCACCAAGACGGTTCTGGGCAGCAAAAACACTATCACCAAATGAAATGTAATACTGCAGGGGATTGGAAATACGCCATTTGATATAGGAATCAATAATAAGGTTTTTCTTTTCAGAGGTCTGGATTCTTTCGGTATCACCAGACTCAATGGTTTGAATACGCTTATCCAGATAAACAACGTTTTCAAATGGCGCCGGAAGTTTGAAATTCAGACCCGGTTCTTCGATGGTACGTTGCCACTCACCCAGTTTAAAAACCAGGGCATAATGACGTTCGGAAACCACAAAAACCGAAGAAGACAACAAAATAGCCGCCACAAAAAGTACGATACCAACTATAACAGAACGATTCATTTTCTTTACCTCTTAGCGACGATCAAAGTTATCACGGCTTAAACGATTCCGTGAAGCGGCACTTGCATCACTGGACGAGGCCGATGAGCTGCTGCCGGAGGAAGAAACGCTGCCTGAAGAAGACGCGTGACCGCTGGCCGAGAATGAACCCTGCACTGAAGATGAGCCGGATGCCTGCTGGATTAATTTATCAATTGGCAGGTAAATCAGGTTATTGCCCCCTTCGGTATCTACCATGACCTTGGAAGCATTGGCGAATACTTCTTCCATGGTGGAAATATACATACGCTCACGGGTAATTGCCGGCGCCTGTGCATATTCTTTTTCTATGCTTTCAAAGCGTGCCGCCTGACCCTGTGCCTGACCAACCACCGTGGCGCGATAACCTTCGGCATCCTGAACCATACGTGATGCCTGACCACGTGCTTCGGGGATAACCTTGCTGGCATAGGCATTACCTTCGTTTTTCTGCCGCTCGTTATCTTGCCCTGCCTTGATCGCATCTTCAAATGCCGCCTGCACCTGCTCGGGTGGCTGCACGTTCTGGATAGCGACAGTGGTTACTTCGATACCTGTTTCATAACGGTCAAGAATATGCTGCATGAGTTTCATGACATCCATGGCTGCCGCAGTACGGCTTTCATAAAGGATTTTATTCATGGACTGCTTACCCACCACCTCGCGCATGGCTGTTTCGGCAGCCTGGCGAACGGCTTCATCAGGACCGAGCGTACGGAACAGGTAATCAGCGGCAGGACTGTATTCAGTCGCGTTTAAATTCATTTGGGCTTTAAGGCGATACTGGACATCAAACTGCACATCGACAATGTTTTCGTCTTCTGTCAGCATTAGTGCTTCTGGCAATACTTTATTACGGGAGTTGTCACGATACCCGACAGAGAAAGAACGGACACGGGAGATATCAACCAGTTCGACTGACTGCACAGGCCGGGGGATATGCCACTGAAAGCCTGGCTGTACCGTTTTAAGATACTTGCCAAACTGGGTTACCACACCAACCTGGCCTTCGCGGACAATATAAAACCCGCTGGCCAGCCATAGCAATACAGCCACGATAATAATAAAAACAATACCGAAGCGGGCGGCTTTGGGAGAGGGATTAAAACCACCGCCAGTATTGCGTGGCGGCTTGCCAAACCCATTGCCACCACCTTTGTTTTTGCCAAAAACAGATTTAATCCGGTTATTGAAATCTGCCCATACCTGATCAAGATCGGGTGGACCATCACCCTGATTGGAGGGACGTTTTGGTGGTTCGTTCTGGCCTGAACCATTTTGATTACCCCGACCCCAACCTGGATCGTTCAAGTTAAATATTTTAGAGATTCGCAACATCATTTCCTAATTTTTCTTTGGTTTCAGCGATTGCCCCGCGCAACCCGTCTAAACCGGTTCGATCTAATGCACTAACAAAAACACGGACAATTCTGCCTTCTTCGTTTCGTTCAACTTTAGGTTCGTAACCCGCTGCATCGATCTTATTGTAAACAAGAATACACGGTATGTCTTTAGCACCGATCTCTTCCAGCACTTTATTCACTTCCAGAATTTGCTCATCACGCTGTTCACTGGAGGCATCAATAACGTGCAACAGTAAATCAGCCTGTACGGTTTCTTCAAGTGTGGCCTTAAAAGCGGCAATCAGGGTAGTGGGAAGGTCACGGATAAACCCTACCGTATCAGATACAACAACCTGCCCCGCCCCTTCTATCCAGATACGCCGAGTTGTGGTGTCCAGCGTGGCAAACAGTTGATCTGCCGCGTAAGCATCGGCTCGCGTCAATGCATTAAACAAAGTGGATTTCCCTGCGTTGGTATAACCCACCAGAGACACTGACAAGGTACCGCCACGGGCACGCGAACGCCGTTGCGTTTCACGCTGACGCTCTACCTTGCTTAAGCGTTCACGCAAAACTTTTACCTTGGCACCAATCATGCGCCGGTCCATTTCAAGCTGGGCCTCACCAGGACCACGCATGCCTATCCCGCCCCGTTGACGCTCAAGGTGGGTCCACATTCGGGTAAGACGGGTAACAAGGTGCTGTAATTGCGCCAGTTCTACCTGCAGCTTTCCCTCATGACTTTTGGCGCGCAGCGCAAAAATATCCAGGATAAGCGCGACACGGTCAACCACCCGCAGCTCAAAAGCCCGCTCCAGGTTTCGCTGTTGTGCCGGGCTTAAAGGCTGGTCAAACAAAATAATATCGGCCTCACTTGATTTTGCAATGGCAACTGCCTCATCAAGTTTGCCCGAACCAATAAAATGGGCTGCATCTGGCTTGGCTCTTTTGGCCACAACGGTTGCGACCACTTCAGCCCCGGCCCCTTTGGCCAGCATTTCAAATTCTTCGGCATGAGCCTGGTAGTCTGGCTTGCCGAAATCGACACTGATAATTAATGCGCGCATACGCCCTTAAAAAAGCAAAATGCCCGCACAGGCCTGCCTGGCGGGCAATGTTTCTGCGAAAAGATTATTTTTCTTATTCTGCAGGAACATCAATCTGGAAGCTGACAGCACGCGCAGGAACGACTGTGGAAATGGCGTGTTTGTAAACCATTTGTGTAACGGTATTTCTTAACAAAACAACGTATTGGTCAAAAGATTCGATTTGTCCTTGTAGTTTGATCCCGTTTACCAGATAGATTGATACGGGAACATGTTCTTTACGCAGTGCATTTAAGAAAGGATCTTGTAGTGATTGCCCTTTAGTGCTCATTGGCGAGGCTCCATTTTAATGTTATTAATAGGTGAATTTTTTTAAAAATAATACTTTACCGACATTTTAAACAACTTACCACCTAATAAGTAAATTTCTGATAATTATGCCGGTATTTTTAACTCAGTACTAAATATTAGTTGAAGTTGTTATTTCAGACAACGCTTTTATTAATAATTCGCACTGTTGTTTTGTTCCAATCGTGATTCGCAAATACTGGTTAATGCGAGGCTGATCGAAATGCCTGACCAATATAAATTTCTCACGCAATGCTTTGCTTAAATCAAGCCCCTCGAAATCGGGATGGGAAGCAAAGACAAAGTTGGTTTTGGAAGGCAGGACTTTAAAGCCCAAATCAAGCAATTCCAGACGAACATACTCGCGTGAAGACATGATTTCCTGCCGGGTACGCTGAAAATAGGCATCGTCCTGGAAAGCGGCAATCGCACCTGCCTGCGCCAATCTGTCTACGGGATAAGAGTTAAAGCTGTTCTTTACCCGAACCAAAGCCTGCAGCAACTCTGGCTGCGCCATGGCAAAACCCACACGCAGGCCAGCCAGCGAGCGTGATTTGGACAAGGTTTGCAAAACAATCAGGTTATCATATTTATCTAACAGGCTTGCTGCCGAATCAGCACCAAAATCAACATAGGCTTCATCAATCGCTACTACCATTTCAGGCTGTGCCTGCAGTAATTGTTCAATTTGTTCCAGGCCAAGCGCAATACCGGTAGGTGCGTTAGGATTCGGGATGATAATGCCACAAACTTCATCAGGAGAGGCTTTTAAATAGTCATCAAGATTGATTTCAAAGTTCTCGCTTAACGGAACTGCATCAAAGGCAATATCATACAGCTTGGCATAGACCTGATAAAAACTGTAGGTAATATCAGGAAACAGGATTTTCTTGCCCCTATGCTTGAAGAGCGCAAAAAACAGGTGTGCCAGCGCTTCGTCCGAGCCGTTACTCATGAAAACATGATTGGCGGGTACGTCGTAATACTCACCAATGACTTCACACACTTTATCAGACTCAGGATCCGGATAAAGCCGCATATTTTCTTCTGCCGCATCACACAGGGCATCAACCACCATTGGCGAAGGATCAAAGGGTGATTCATTGGTATTCAACTTGATGTACTCGCCATCCTTTGGCTGCTCTCCGGGAACATAGGGCTTCAGTTCCTGTACAAAATCACTCCAGAATTTACTCACTATTTACTCCGCCTGTTTATAGGGGTTTTTGGAAGATTTGAATTCTATACGCAGCGGTGTTCCTTCCAGACTGAAAGCCTTACGCATTCTTGATTCAAGATAACGACGATACGAATCAGGCACCGCATCCAGCGCATTGCCATGAACAATGATAAGAGGAGGATTCTGTCCCCCCTGATGCGCGTAACGCATTTTGGGCCGGAAAATACCTTTGCGCGGCGGGGGCTGCTGCTCTACCGCTGCATGCAATTCCCGTGTCAGTTTAGGCGTAGACAGCTTAATAAAGGCTGCCGCATGCGCCTCGTTGACCGACTTTAACAGTGCCTTAACGCCATGCCCCTTCAGGGCAGAAATAGTATGCATTTTGGCAAAAGTCAGGAAACGCAATTTACGTTCAAACTCCCGCTGCACCCAATCCCGTTTATCTTGATCGAGACCATCCCATTTATTGATTGCCACTACCAGTGCCCGCCCCGATTCCAGGATAAAACCGGCAATATGGGCATCTTGCTCGGAAATTTCACTTTGGGCATCCAGCACCAGCAAAACCACGTTACAGGCTTCAATGGCCTGCAGGGTTTTAATAACGGAAAATTTCTCGATGGATTCGAATACTTTGCCCCGCTTACGCAAACCTGCGGTGTCAATGAGCGTGTATTTTTTGCCATTGCTATCGAAATCGATTTCAATCGCATCGCGGGTTGTGCCCGGCATATCGAAAGCAATCACACGCTCTTCACCCATCAGGGTATTGATAAGCGTAGACTTGCCTACATTCGGACGACCGACAATGGCAAGCTTGATGCGGTGATCGGTAAAAACTTCTTCAGGCTCTTCTTCTGCTTCTTCTGTTAGATCAGGCTCTTCGAATTCGTCGAAGGTTTCATCTTCCTGTTGCTGTTGCTGCCTGATAGCTTCGATATAAGGATTTTGCAATTGGGACAAGGCTTCTTCAACCAGATCCACTACCCCATCACCATGCGCTGAAGAAATGGGATGAGGCTCACCCAAACCCAACTCATGAAATTCGGCAGTGGCCCGCCCGCTTTCCATGCCCTCTGCCTTATTAACGGCAAGTATGACTTTAGGGCCGGCACGACGCAGCATGCGGGCAATTTCATGATCATGCGCATTCACACCGGCGCGGGCATCCACCAGAAAAATAACAACATCAGATTCAGCGATAGCCTGCTCTGTTTGACGTGCCATTTCCTTTAAAATGCCTGTTTTGGCAACCGGCTCGAAACCGCCGGTATCAATAACCAGAAATGGATAATCCCCCACCCTGCCTTCGCCATAATGACGGTCACGGGTCAGGCCAGAGTAATCTGCCACCAGCGCTGCCCGAGAACGGGTAAGACGATTGAAAAGTGTCGATTTACCGACATTGGGTCGCCCTACCAGGGCGACAACAGGCTTAAACTGTATACTATTACTGTTCACTTGACACCAAGCATTACTAAATTACCCGAACCATTCTGCAACAGAATGCCGGCATTGGTTGCCGTCATGGGAGAAAGGATAGAGTCGCTGCCACCGGCCTGGACACGTCCCAGCAAATTGCCATCGGCTGCTGAAAAGAAATGCACATAACCTTCGTAATCACCTGTAGCAACAACATTACCATAAACCACCGGATTGGTCAGCCCACGATTGGTTAAGGTCTGATTGCTCCAGAGGTCTTGCCCGCTGGTAATATTAAAGGAACGGACCTCTCCGTGTACACTGGCCGCATACAGGTTATTACCAAAAGAACCCACACCAACTGAACTGGAAAAAGGCTGTGTCCATACTGGTTGGGCACCATTGGCTGATACGGCATAACAACCAACATTACCCTGATAAGTAGCCAGGCACAAGGCATTACCTGACAGCAACGGCAAGCCAACCACATCGGTTACGCTATCCAGATCGGTAGGCCCTTTTACCGTTGCCGCCAGAATATCCCAATTAGGCATACCTGTTTGCAAATCAAGCGAAACCAGACGACCGGTAGGCACCCCTACCAGCACCTGGTTGCCCGCAATGAGCATGCGGGAATTTGCTTTTAGTGCCATGTCGGGATTGGTACGCAAATAGCTCCATAACAGTTCGCCATTTGTTGCGCTGAAACCCTGGACACGGTAGTCATCGGCACGAACCACCACAATGCCATTGGAAACCGCAGCGGGCGTGGAGGCTACCGTAGAGGCATTTGCCGTCCAAAGCTCATTGCCAGAGGCATCAAGTGCAATCACTTTACCTTTTTTGGTTGTTACCACCGCAATATTGCCATCGGTACCCACCCCGGCAGCGAGTTCTTCATCGAATTTTGTACGCCACTGGATGCCGCCATTGGAAAGATTGGCTTTAATGACTGAACCATCGGGGGTGGCGGCATAAACCGAATCACCAAGCAACGCAGGCGCAAAGCCATAACCACTACCTGAACCAATATTGGTTGACCAGACCGTAAACCCGCTCACCTGCTGCGCATATTCCGTCAGATCGACAGGTTCAAAACGGGATTCATTACTGAATAATGAACAACCGCCAATAGCCGCAACGGCAAGCGCCAGAACTGAACCTTTCAAGACTTGACGATATGATTTCTTCATGAATTATTCTCCACCCAGTGCATTCAGCTTTAATTGAACAGTACGAATAAAATCCGGGGTAAGCTCCTGCTGTTCGAGAGCTGCATTCCATTGTTTAACGGCCTCTTCCTTTTTACCTTGAACAATCAGGATATCACCTGCCCTATCCTTATAAACGGCGTTGAAACCGGCCGGAGGGTTATCCAGCTGTTTCAACGCTTCATCATACTTTCCCTGGTCGGCCAGTAAAGAAGCCAGCCTGAGGCGTGCAACCGGCACCAGAACAGGGAAAGCTTCGCCTTGAGCAATAAGCCAGTTAAGCTGACCCTGGGCCAATTCCGGCTGATTGCTTTTTGCGAGAAAACTGGCTGCCAGCAAAGTAGCCCTGCCGGCATAAGCCGTTTTGGCATAATCTTTCTGGAGAACGGCACTGGCCTCATTG
>JAAYHN010000262.1 GCA_012735395.1 Alcaligenaceae bacterium
AATTAACTATGGCTACTACCGATCAAGATAAACAGGCCGCTGCCTATGAAATCAATAATCGCCTGTTTTTCAGGTTTTTCCAGGCTGCCAACACACTTCATACCAAAGGCACCCAGGCACTTGAAGAGTTTGGCGTCACCACGCAGCAATGGTCGGTACTGGGTGCACTGTCACGTCCGAAGGCAGAAGAGGGCATGAGCGTGAATGAACTGTCCCGCTATTTGCTTATGACCCGCCAAAACCTGACCGGCCTGCTTGGCCGCCTTGAACGCGATGGTTATATAATCAGAACCCCCAGCACCGAAGACAGGCGATCAGTCAAGGTTTCTTTAAGCCCGCAAGGTAAAGAGTTGTGGCTGAAACTGGCTGAGCCTATCCAGCAATTCTATGACCAGGCGCTTAAAAACATTTCCTTTGATGACCGTCTTGCCCTTATTCATTACATCAATACCCTGCAACATAATATGTCCAAGCTTTAAACTTCTGCTCAGCTCAATTTCAAGCCCGTTTTCGAGCGGGCAATAATCATTTTCATGATTTGCGCCGTCCCATCGCCAATTTGCAAGCCAAGCACATCCCGTAAACGCTGCTCATAGGGAAAATCTTTGGCATAACCACCATGCCCATGAAACAGCAGGCACTGGTAAATAATGTCATAAGACAATTTTGGCCCCCACCATTTGCACATGGCTGCCTGTGAGGTATGCGACAAGTCCCTGTCTTTCAGCCAAAGGGTTTCAAGACAAACCAGCCGGGCCGCCTGATAATAGGTTTCATACTCTGCCAATGGAAAGCTGACACCCTGATTTTCAATAATGGGTTTACCAAACGTTTCCCGCTCTTTGGCGTATTCCCAGGTTTCATCAAGGGACGCACGTGCCACGGCCAGGCATTGCAGGCCAATCAGGGCACGACTGTAGTCAAACCCCTGCATGACCTGGGTAAACCCCTTTCCTTCTTCGCCCAGCATATGGCTAACGGGCACTTTGACACCATCAAAGAAAATGGAACCACGACCCACACAACGGGTGCCAAGGTCATCAAAAGCCGTACGGGTAATGCCCGGCAAATCCATTGGTACCAGGAAAGCACTGATACCTTTGGCCCCCTTGACATCACTATTGGTACGGGCAAAAACCACGGCCACATCGGCCTGGTCTGCCAGGGAGATGGAGGTTTTTTCACCGGTAAGAATAAAGTGGTCGCCATCACGGACGGCCTTCAGCTGTAGGGAAGCGGCATCGGAACCGGCGGAGGGCTCTGTCAAGGCGATCGCAATCAGTTTTTCTCCGGTAAGCAGTTGTGGCAACCATTCCTGTTTGAGCGACTCACTGGCAAAGCGATTGACAATTTGCCCGCATAATGACACCAGCAAACCGACATAAGACATATTGAAGTCGGAAGCGGCGATCTGCTCCAGTAACAAGCCGCTGGTGACGCAGTCCATACCCATGCCACCATAGGCCTCGGGCATTTCCACCCCCAGCAAACCCAGGTCTCCCATTTGACGGACCAGATCCCGGTCAAGGCGCCCTGTCTTATCGCGCAATTGATAACCGGGGGCCAGCACCTCCCGTGCAAACTTGCCTGCCCCGTCAACCAGAACCTGCTGGTCTTCTGTAAGAGAAAAATCCATACAACCTCACTTTTCTGATTTATTTATGTAAATATATTTACCTATATAGCCATAATTACATACTATTTTAAAAAGATCAATACTTTTTAAATATACTTTATTAAATATTAAACTACAGGGTAATTACCAGTATAAAGACGCTTATTTTTTATAAATTATGTAGTAGAATATAAGCAAATATATTTACCTATATGGTGATTCGGAAGCTCAGACCACCATTACCCTGAAGGCGTACACA
>JAAYHN010000263.1 GCA_012735395.1 Alcaligenaceae bacterium
ATGAGGGGCGTGTTGGTCTTGTTCTTGGTAATGAAGTGGCTGACCTGACCAATGTCCTGGAGGTGGATACGACAGAGTGGCCGCCCATGGGCTTGTTGCGAGTAATCGCAAATATTGAAACTTACCGACCGGTGATCGAAGCGGCGCTTAAAAATGCCCCGCGATACAGTCTTGATGACATCAAACTGGTCACGCCAATTCCCTGGCCAAATAAAGTGATTGCTTTCCCAGTTAATTATCATGACCATGGTCAGGAAATGCAGGCTGATTATCGGGCGACCCATCAAGGGTTTTTCTTGAAACCCAACTCTTCATTGTCTGGCGCCGGAGAGCCTGTTGTACTTCCCGATGTGAATAATAGGGAAGTGCATCACGAGTGCGAGTTGGGTATCGTTATCGGCAAGGGCGGAAAGGATATTCCTGCTGAAAACTGGAAAGACCATATTTTTGGTTATGCCTGCCTGCTGGATATGGTTGTTCGGGGGCGCGAAGAGCGTGTGGCACGAAAGGCCTATGATACTTTTTGTCCCGTTGGTCCATGGATAACAACCGCCGATGAGGTGAGTGACCCTTGTAATCTTGAAATGAAACTGTGGGTCAATGGTGAGTTACGCCAGCATGCCAATACACGGGATCTGGTGTTGGATATCCCGGGCATGATTGAAATGGCATCTGCTGTCATGACTCTGTATCCGGGCGATATCATCGCAACAGGCACCCCGGCAGGCGTGGGCCAGGTCAAAGCCGGAGACACAATACGCATTGCCATTGATGACTTGGGTGAGATGAATATTCCCGTGATACAAGGCGAGGGTGGTCGCACCTTTATTTTTGAAAAAGATTACACACCAAATATTATCAAGCAGAAATAATCATGAAAAATCAAATAGACACATTAGAAAAGCTTTATGAGGCATTTGATGGCTTAAGCGTAGAGGGGGGGTGGCATCGTCGCACGCCATCATTATGGCCAGAGCCCAGAAAAACCATGCATCCTTTTATGTGGACTTACGATTCTGTGAAGCCCATTCTTGATGCAGCCGGTCATTTGGTGAGTACAGAGTTTGCAGAACGCCGCAACTTAACCATGACCAATCCCATGGAAGGCAATATTTATTCTACCGTCCGGACCATGGTTGCGGCTTATCAAATGATCAAACCGGGCGAGACCGCAGCGTCGCATAGACATACCCCCAATGCACTCAGGATTATCCTGGAGGGTCATGGTAGCTATACAACGGTAGAGGGAACGCGTGTTGAAATGCGCCCGGGCGATGTTTTACTAACACCCAGCATGATGTGGCACTCGCATGAGAATGTGGGGGATGAGGATTGTTATTGGGTGGATATTTTGGATGTTCCGCTTGTGCATTTACTTGAGCCCATGTTTTTTGAGCGTCATCCCAACCGTGTCGAGGGCGAATTTGTAAATGCTGAAGAGTCGCCGATTGCATTCCGCTGGGAAAACACCCTGAAAAATCTTGAGGCAGCCAGCGAAAGTGGTAACCCTATGGCAGAGCGCGAGGTGCAACTGGGCAACCCCGCGATGTTGACGATTGCGTTATTTGTGCAGCAGTTTGGAGCTGGTTTTACCTCTGCCCGGAAACGGACAACAGCCAATCAGATTTTCACCGTTCTTGAAGGGTCAGGAAAAACGTATGTGGATGACCAGGTTTTCGAGTGGAAAAAGGGCGATGTCATTGCCGTGCCTGGCTGGAGGGTTTATAAACATGAGGTTTCGGAGCCTTCTTATATGGTATGCGCAACCGATGCCCCGGTTTATGCCGGATTGAATCTGTTACGTGAAGAAATTAATTAAATACTGATCTGGAGACATACATGAAAGTATATAAAAAAGTATTAAGAAATATTGTTTTAAGTGTTTTCGCTTTAGGCGCTAGTGCAACGTATGCCGCAGAAACTTATCCGCAAAGACCAATCAAAATTGTGGTGCCTTATCAACCGGGTAGTGCCGTGGATACCACCAGTCGAAAAATTGCTGATCAGTTGTCAAAACGTTTAAACCAGCCGGTTGTGGTTGAAAACAAAACGGGTGCTTTCGGCCTGATTGCCTTGAAAGCCCTTAGGGATGCCCCTGCAGATGGCTACACATTAATGGTGGATACGCCTGCCATGGCGATTAATCCAAGTGTTCGCAAAGTTGACTATGATCCCTATACGGATATTCAGCCGATTGCACAGTTGATGGCTTTGCCTTTTGTGATTGGTATGAATCCGGCTGTTCCGGCGAAAAACCTGGAAGAATTCATCGCATATGGGAAGAAAAATGAAGGCTAAATGAATATTGCCGAGGGGGGTACGTCAACATTACTGACCAGTCTGCTGTTTGGCATGGAAACTGGCGTCAAGATGCAAACCATTAGTTACAAAGGTGCAGCGCCTGCTGTCATGGCGGTGCTTCAGAATGAGTGCCAGGTTATCGCCATTGATCTGGCGAATCTTGCGCCACATATCCAGTCTGGAAAAATGATCGGGTTGTTGACGACAGGGGAAAAAAGATCGCCTATGTTGCCCGATGTGCCTACCGCTAAAGAGGTGGGACTTGATAATTTTAATGTTTCAACCTGGTTCGGCTTATTTGCCAAAAAAGGCACGCCTCAAGAGATTTTGGATAAATTGAATGCAGTGATTGGCGATACGTTTAATGATCCTGATTACAAAGAGTATGTTGAAGCTCGTGGCGCGACGCTAAATCCCTATTCGGTTGAGGAGTTCACGCAATTCTTTAATAACGATGTAAAAACCTGGGCCAAAATCGTTAAAGACTCTGGCGTAAAGTTTGAGCAGTAAACCGACTTCAGTTTATAGGACTAAATCATGAAAAAAGATATAAAAGTAATTATTGCTGGTGGTGGCATTGGTGGTTTGTCGGCAGCATTGGCGTTATTGAGGCAAGGCTTTGATGTGGAAGTTTATGAACAGGCCAAAGAACTCAGGGAAGTGGGTGCAGGGATCCAGATAAGCCCTAATGGCAGTCGTGCCCTGGATGCGCTGGGCATTTATGAAAACGTTAAAGCAGAATCTTGTAATCCAGAAAAAAAAGAGTTTCGGTTGTGGAATACCGGAAAATCATGGTTGCTTTTTGATCTTGGCGATGACGCCGTTGAAAAGTACGGTTATCCCTATTTAACGGTTTATCGCCCCGACTTGCTCAAAGCCTTGGTTGACGGCGTCGAGGCCATCAAACCAAACGCCATTCATCTTGACAGTAAAGTGCATTCTTTTTCCCAAGACAAGGATTCCATCAAGCTTAAACTTGAAAATGGTCAGGAAATAAGCGGCGACTTGCTGATTGGGGCAGACGGGGTGCGCTCGTCCATTCGTAATCAATTGTGGGGGCCAACCAATCCTGAATTTTCGGGGATGGTTGCGTGGCGCGGTGTTATTCCAATGAAGAACCTGCCAGAACATTTGCAAAAAATGGTGGGCTCAACCTGGATTGGACCAGGCGGCCATGCCGTTAATTATCCCTTGCACAGGGGTGAGATTATGAACTTTGTGGGCACCATTGAACGCAAGGATTGGCAAGTTGAATCCTGGAGCACGCAAGGCACGGCAGAAGAATGTCTGAATGACTTCAAAGGCTGGCATGAAGATGTCCAAACCATGATTCGCTTATCTCCCCAGTTGTTTAAATGGGCGCTGATGCAACGTGATCCGATACCTCAATGGACGCAAGGAAGGGTGACATTGGTTGGAGATGCCGCACATGCGACCTTGCCTTTCCTCGCACAGGGGGCCGTTCAGTCGATTGAAGATGGCGTGGTGCTGGCAAGGTGTCTGGATAAGTATGTCCATGATTTGCCATTGGCATTTGAAAAATATGAAAGTGCCAGGATTGAGCGGACAAGCAAAATGGTGCGTGGTGCAACGGCCAATACCGGACGTTTTCACAGCGCTGAGCTGGAAACTGAAGAGGGTGCCGAGGCCTATCTGCAGCGCGAGTGGAGCAGTAACCCTATTGCTGACAGGTATGACTGGCTGTATCGCTACGACGTATTGACCGCAGAAATTTAATCAAAATAAACCAAGATAAAAGAGAAATTCATGTCAAATCATACTGGCGATACCGTGTTGATTAGTGAAGTAGGGCCAAGGGATGGGTTGCAGAGCATTAAGACCATTATGCCAACCGAATTCAAGCTTAAATGGATTTCGGCACTTTATAATGCAGGAGTCAGGGAAATTGAAGTCGGTTCTTTTGTTTCCAGCAAACTGTTGCCACAATTGGCTGATACCACCGAGGTGGTGGCGCATGCATTACGGCATCCGGGCCTGACTGTGATGGCCCTGGTGCCGAATTTGCGTGGTGCGATGACGGCTTTTGAGGCGGGCGTGCATAAAATCACCTTGCCTATTTCTGCAAGTGTTGCACATTCTCAAGCCAATGTGCGCAAGACACCTGAGGAAATGATGGAAGAGGCAAAGCGAATTGTTGCCTATCGTGATGCCAATTTTCCGGCGATTAGTATAGAGGCGGGTATTTCAACCGCTTTTGGTTGCACGCTCCAGGGAAAAGTGGATGAGGACGATGTTATTCGTCTTTCAGTCATGGCTGCCCAGGCTGGTATTGATGATATTGGTCTGTCAGACACCACAGGCTATGCAAACCCCAAACAGGTACGCCGGTTATTTAGAAGACTTTTTAATGAGGTCGGTGACAAAGCAGGTGCTGCACATATGCATAATACCCGAGGTCTTGGGATTGCAAATTGTCTTGCTGCTTTTGAAGAGGGAGTCAGGACGTTTGATTCTTCTCAGGGTGGGTTAGGTGGATGTCCGTATGCACCTGGGGCTTCAGGAAATGTGGTCACCGAGGACCTGGTGTTTATGTTTGAGGCGATGAGTGTAAAGACCCATATCAATTATGAAAAATTAATGCAGGCACGGGCTGCTTTGCAGGAAGGTTTGCCAAATGAGCCCATCTATGGAATGACGCCCGAGGCTGGCTTACCTAAAGGGTTCATTCAATAACAATAATTAATAATACAGGAGCAATAATGTCTGAAGATATTCA
>JAAYHN010000264.1 GCA_012735395.1 Alcaligenaceae bacterium
AAAGGAGAAAATGTTCATGAACATGCCCATGTGAAAGGAGATATGGAGGCTATCAAGGCCTTGGCTGGTAAAATTGTTGCGGCCATTGAAGCATTGAATTAATACCTTTACACGCTGTTTTATATTGCTCAAAGACTGAACCCGGTGTTATGCCGGGTTCAGTTAGTCTGGTCTTTGATGCTGGCTTTGGGTTTCAGGTGTTTTTCAAAAAAATGATAGAGCGGGCTGGTTATCAGCAATACAAACACCATACGTGCCACGTGAAACGCAGTCACAACCGGTGCGCCAAGCGCCAGCACTTTTGCCGTAATGGCCATTTCTGCAATACCACCAGGGCTGTTACCCAGTACAAGGGTTGGAAATGGAATATCGGAAACAAGGAATAACAGGTTACTGAACCCAAATGCCAGGATCAGGTTAAGGGCATTGCTAATGGCAACAACGGTTAAATAGCGGGGGGCTTTTTTGAAAAAATCAGGGCCAAATTTGTCACCTAAAGACCAGCCAATAAACAGTTGGCCTAGCTTTGTTATTTCATTGGGCAGATAAGTCAGAAGGGTGTCGTTCCCGGTTAATAAAATGGTCACCAGTAAAGGTCCAAGGACCCATGGATTGGGAAGGGCGAGTTTCTTGAAAACCAATCCGGCGATGCTGGTTAATATAATGAGCTTGAAAAAACCGCTGGTATCAAAAAAATACAGGATTTCCGTTTCAGCGTAATTGCCCGTTATATTCAGGAATTTAAAGGCAAAAGGAATGGAAACCACCACCATGATCATACGCAGGCTGTGTGCAGAAGCAACCAGATCTGTTCTGGCATGGTTTTTTTCAGCCAGGTTGGCCATCTCACTGGCACCGCCAATAGCACTGGCAAACCAGGCTGTTTTGAATTCAACATTACCCCATTTTTTTAAAATAAGAGAACCATTTATGCCCAGTAAAATGGCAAATATCATCCCGGCAAAAATGAAAGGGTAATAACCGCCAATAATATTAAGGACCTCTGGCGTGAAATATAAGCCCAGGGACGTGCCAATAACCCATTGGCCAATATTCCGGAAAACAGAATGTGAAGTGCTTTTGACACCGGTTGTTTTTGTAATTGCCGTTAATAACAGCGAACCAATAAGCCATGGCAGCGGTATGGATAGCCATGCCGCTGCCAAAGCACCAGACAATGCAAGAATGAATCCGATTAAGTATTTTGCAAACATGTCATGTTAATTGGCTGGAACATGAATTTCAGTTTTTCTTGAGAATTTCCTGAATAATGGAGGAACCACACCAACCAGGATGGCCGCAATCCATAAACCGATGGAAATGGGGCTTTCAAACAGGATGGAAACTTCACCGTTGGTAATGGACAGGGCACGACGCAGATTTTGTTCCATCATATCACCCAGTACTACGCCCAGGACAAGCGGGGCCATGGGGACATTCATTTTTCTCAGGAAGTAACCAATCACACCTATTCCAACGACTAGCATCAGGTCAAAGGTGGTGGCGTTAATGGCATATACACCAATAAAGCTGATGGATAAAATGCCAGGCACCAATAACCATGAGGGGATTGAGAGCATGGATGCAAATACACGAACCATGGGGATGTTCATTAAAAGCAGCATGACGTTGGCAATGAACAGGGATGCGATCAGACCCCATACAAGTTGGGGTTGAGTTTCAAACAGGATTGGCCCGGGTGTAATGTTGTAAAGGGTAAGTGCCCCCATCATGACTGCAGTTGTACCGGAACCGGGTACACCCAATGCCAGCATAGGAATGAATGAACCGGTAGCGGCACTATTATTGGCCGATTCGGGAGCAGCAAGGCCACGCAGGTCACCTTTACCAAACTTGGCTTCAGGGTCTTTACTTTCAATTAGTTTTTTCTCATTGGCATAAGCAACGGC